>JBAQMM010000076.1:0-2903 GCA_049302815.1 Anaerolineaceae bacterium
GCCAGCGCCTGGGCGAGAGCCCCCGCTATATTTGCGTTTCCGCGGATATCTACAAGCTGCCCTTTGTTTCCGATCTCTTTGACGGGGCAACTATGATCCGCACCCTGCATCATATGACGCAGCCAGACCTGGCACTCCAAAGTGTGTGGCAGGTATTGTCTGAGAATGCTGTGCCTGTGCCTGTCGGTCATAGTCAGTGCCTGCAACATCCCTGCGGCCAGGTCTCTCCTGCCAGTGCTGCCGTGCCGGTTCTGTACGGTATGCGTCTGTATTACAGTCAATCCGGGGACCACTTGGCTGGTCAAGATCGCGTTGTTGAGGGCACCTGGGTGCAGGTCGATGACTTGCTTTGTCACCCCTCCTGTTAAGGTGGCAACACCACCGGCTCGCACGTGCACATCGCCCGCAAATATAACGGAGAATGGCTGCCTTCCGATGGCTCCATGCCGATGATTTTGGATGGCTGGCAGGCTTATGCCCGAGAGAGTATCTACCGGGGTATGTTGGTACGGGGAAATCAACTGGTCATTTCCGACCGCTACGGCAATCGGGGTTCCCAGTTAAGCCGGGATGAATAGCACAAGCCGGCTAAGGGTGGGTATTCATGTCTTCGGCTGATGCCGCCGCGAGGACAGGCTGTGTGCGCTTGCGCCCATACCACATTTGTATGGGAAGAACCGTAGGTCTCCATTTATACCCAGGCTATTGTGAAAAAAAACCGGAACGGGCAAGCCAGCTCCCTCTCTAGTTTTTATGCATCCAAAAACTAAGCTTCGTAGCTTGCACCCACCATTTTCCAGGCAGTATTAATATTCCATAAGAAATTCATTGCGCAATGGTTTTAACCCCGATTGGAATATAATTGGACATAGCCGTAAAACTGGCTATTCCAAGGAGATTTTATTTATGAGTGATAATCAAGAGCAAGAAAAAATAACCCATGGGGGGGACCAGTTCAGCATTTCCTGGCATGCGCTCAATGCCGTGCAGGTATTGGATGAGTTAAAAGTCCCTATCGATACCGGTCTAACCAGCGAAGAAGCCCAGAAACGGCTCGAAAAGTTCGGACCCAACGAGCTGGTGGAGAAGAAACGCACCACCTTCTGGCAGCTGCTGTGGGGGCAAATCAACAGCTTTGTAATCTGGCTGCTGATCGCCGCTGCACTCATCTCCGCCCTGTTGGGCGACTGGGTGGAAGCCGGTGCCATCCTCCTGATCGTCATCCTCAATGCCATTATGGGCATCGTCCAGGAGTCGCGCGCCGAGGAATCCTTGGCAGCGCTTAAAAAGCTGGCAGCCCCCGAAGCCCAGGTGCTGCGTGATGGTCATCGGATTTCCGTGCCTGCCCCGAAACTAGTTCCCGGCGATGTGGTCTTTATCGAAGCCGGCAATTACATCCCAGCGGATATAAGGCTGATGGAAGCGGTAAACCTCAGCATCGACGAAGCCTCTCTGACTGGGGAATCGGTACCCGCCAAAAAGAACGCCGAAAGCGCTCTCGAAACCGACATTCCGATCGGCGACCGGGAGAATTCCGCTTTCATGGGTACCTTGGTCACCTACGGGCGCGGCAAGGCTGTGGTCACCAGTACCGGCATGAACACCCAACTGGGTCTGATCGCCACCATGCTGCAAACGGTGGAAGAAGAGCAAACCCCCTTGATGAAACGCCTGGACCAGCTCGGTAAGACCTTGGGCATTGGCGCCATTATTGTGTGTTTACTGGTGTTCTTGATTGGGGTTATTCGTTTGATCACAGCTCCCGGTGCCCTTTCCTTCAATGACCCTGCCACCATTCAGGAACTGGTAAACCTGTTTATGATCGCCGTCAGCCTGGCGATCGCTGCCGTCCCGGAAGGGCTGCCGGCTGTGGTCACCATCAGTCTGGCAGGTGGGATGCGCGAAATGGTCAATCGCCACGCGCTCATCCGCAAGCTGGCTTCGGTGGAAACACTGGGTTCGGTCACCGTGATCTGTTCGGATAAAACCGGCACCCTGACCCAGAACCAGATGACCGTCACCCGCCTGTGGGTGGATGAACAGTTCATCTCCATTACCGGAACCGGTTACGAGCCGACCGGAGATTTCCTGGTGGACGGACAGAAAATTGATTTGAATGCCTATCCGGCTGCCCGGGCCGCTCTGTGGGTTGGCGCCCTGAACAATGATGCCCAGCTAGAGCCAAGCGGCGAGAGTGAAGGCAAGCTCACCTACCGCATGGTGGGGGATCCGACCGAAGGCTCCATCCTGGTAGCAGCCCATAAAGCTGGCGCGATCGCGGGCAGCCTCAACTCCGCCTACCCGCGCGTGCAGGAAATCCCGTTTGATTCTGAACGCAAACGCATGCTTACCATCCATGTTCTCGAAAATCCCGCCGATGAAGATCTCTCTCCCTTCACCAACCAGGATAAAGCCAAATGGCACATCATCGCGGTGAAGGGCGCCCCGGATGTGGTGCTCAAATTATGCAGTTACCGCCAGAATCTGGATAACAGCGGCGTGCCCATGACGGACGCGATGCGTCAGGAAGTGTTGGCAGCCAACGATGCCATGACTGAGAACGCCCTGCGTGTTTTGGGTGTGGCATACCGTTTGGTTCCAGATCTACCTGATGAGATCAACGCAGACGCGCTTGAAAAGGATTTGATCTTCGTTGGTCTGATCGGCATGATTGACCCTGCCCGAACGGAAGTGAAGCCTGCCCTGCAGGAAGCTGCCACCGCCGGCATCCGCACCGTCATGATCACCGGCGATTACCCCAAGACTGCCAAAGCCATCGCTGAGGAAATTGGTTTGCTGCAGCCTGGGCACCAGGTCTTGACCGGCGCGGATATTCAAGACCTCAGCGCGGAAGACATGCGCGAGGTCGTCAAAGTGACCGACGTGTATGCCCGCGTCAGCCC
>JBAQMM010000077.1:0-2522 GCA_049302815.1 Anaerolineaceae bacterium
AGCCTCGCCCATGCCCTGGTCACCATCCACCTCCAGGCGGACCAGGTGGTCAGCGGGCTCTCGCTGACCTTCTTAGGCACTGGGCTGGCTCTGGTGCTGGGCGAAGGACTAACCGGGCAGAACGCCCCGCTCATCCCCACATTGGACGTCCCGCTGCTCTCCCAAATCCCCTATATCGGTCCGGTTTTCTTCAAGGATTTCAACTTGCTGGTGTATATCGGGTATCTTTTCGTGCCCCTGGCCTGGTGGTACATCAACAAAACCAGGCCGGGAATGCACCTGCGTGCCGTGGGCGAAAAACCTTCCGCGGCAGACACCCTGGGCATCAACGTGTATGGCGTGCGCTATTTGTACGTGTTCCTTGGGGGATGCTTGGCGGGGTTGGCGGGGGCAACCATTAGCATCGCCGTCACACCGGGCTGGTATTCCAGCCTGACGACCTCCGGGCAGGGCTGGATTGCCGTGGCATTGGTAATTTTTGCCCAGTGGAACCCGCTGCGGGCAGCCATGGGGGGATATTTGTTTGGCATGCTGCGGCGCTTTATGCTCGACCTGCAGGGACCCATGCTGTTGTTTGGCTTGAAAAACCCGTTCTTCTATAACCACAACCTGGTGTTCTTTTTGCAGATGACGCCATTCCTGCTGACCATCATCGCCCTGGTGTGGGGTTCAGCCTCTGCCAGGAAGAAGCGCTTGGGCGCCCCAGGAGCCCTTGGTGTGCCGTATGTGCGCGGGGAGCGGGGGCTGTAGCCTGTAGGTCACCCATTCCCAAGGGGAGGCTTTGCACAGTGGACACCGGCGCGGAGGGAGTGTCACCCGCGCTTCGCGGTGCGCAGCCTCCTATTGGGAATGCCTGACTGTCACTTTCCAACATAACCTACGTAGGTTACGTAAGTCTTACTTATACAAGTCAGTTGTGGATGCACTCTGGTTTTGAATGCGTCATTTTGTGCCATTGCCAGCACTTAAGGTTTTTGGGGGGGCGGAGAGCGATTCCCTCAATACTCAGGCATCTATGTGAAGCGCCTCTCTGCGATCTCACGCCATCGATGTTTGCTTCCCCACGGCTCTCTTTATCATGAAACTCACCACGTCATTCATATTTTCCATCTCAAGTCTGATGTCTGGATGCTGATTGTGAAAGACTCTGAAAACCTCGTCTGCAAAAGCCTGGCCGATCATCTCAACGTGATCGAAGTCAAATCGGATCACCCGGAACTGATCCAAGCCAGCCAGGATGCGGCGCGCCTGTGAGCGCGAAATGTACTCCGTACCGCTTTTGTATAACTTTACTTTGATCTCAGTCACATTAAAAGCACTTCTCTCTTCGTTCTCTTCATCCGTAAAAGCCCTGAAGACTTCAAAAAGCTGCCTATTGGAATCTACATCGATCTTGAAATTCACCAGTGTTCCATGTCTGATGTCATCAACCTTCCTGATGAAGATATCAGGTATCTGGTTATCAACCAAAAGTTGATACCCATAACTATCCAACGTGAAGAAATCCGCGCATCTGGAGGTGAAGAATATGCCCTCTCCGCCGCGGTCAGCCGGCATGGTGCTTGTCTTCCCCTTGAGAATATCCTGAATGGCTTCCAGCTCGGATGTCAAATTGCGCTCTTTCATCACATTCCTAAAGACGCCGACACCATAATCCTGGACTGTAAATGAGACTTTTTCATGGTCAATTTCTACTTTAACATCGATTTTCTCGGATTGGGAGTGCTCTATGGCGTTGTTAAGCATTTCCATGAAGGCAAATCGAAAGATTCTACGGATGTTTTCAGGTAATCTTATTCTTTTAGATAATGAATCCTCAACCTCTGCCAGGATCTTATCCTCTGCCAGTCCCTCATTGATATATTCCTTTGTGAAAGCGAATCGACCCGGCTCGGGATGTTGTTTTGCGTACTCTGGTGACACAAAATAGGCATTCTTTGTCGTTCCAATTTTGACCAACTGACCCGAATCAATCAACTTGCGGATAAGCCGGTTCACGTACTGGCGTGATACCGAATAGCGACGGGTAAGATCAGAGGTAAAAACCTTGCCCTGATCCCTGGCTTCAGAAAGAATCTTCTCTTTTGTGATCATAGATTTATGGTTCCTTCAGTATCTCGATTAATTGTCAACCCGCTGTGCTTATTGTCCACTTTATTATATATGTATGTCAACCTATTGTCAACTTGTTATTAGAGTTTGTCAACCAATTTGTTTATCATTGTCAACCCAGGAAAATCCAATTGAAGTGAATTATCTTGGTGCGATCAAAAGAAGATTGCACCCTGCAATTACCTTTCTCATTTTCTCTCCACCCCGATTAGAACCTGCCTTCCCATATTTTCCACCACCCACCCCTTACACCGTTATAATTAGACTGTATTCCAAATCTTAACCGGAGAGGTGACCCCAGAAGCCCATGAATAATCAGAACCTTCCTTCCAGCCCGATGGAGAGATCATGACCGACCTGCGCCTTACTGTCAACGGCACTGCCCACGCTCTCCCCGAACTCCCTGGTGA
>JBAQMM010000078.1:0-3433 GCA_049302815.1 Anaerolineaceae bacterium
CTGATCGCCTACAGCATCGCCGCCGGCTTGCAAGCGCAGACCGTCACACGCGTGATTGTCTCAACCGACGACGAAGAAATTGCCGCGGTTGCCCGTCAATGGGGCGCCGAAGTGCCCTTCCTCAGGCCGGCCGAACTGGCACAGGATGATACCCCCGACTACCCGGTCTTCCGCCACGCCCTGGGCTGGCTGGCAGAACACGAGGGCTATTTGCCCCAGGTGGTGGTGCAGCTGCGCCCCACCTCGCCCGTCCGTCCACTTACCTGCGTGGATAATGCTGTGAATTTGTTGTTGGCACACCCGGAAGTAGATTGTGTGCGCGGGGTAGTGCCTTCCGGGCAAAATCCCTTCAAGATGTGGACCATCGCAGCAAGTACTGGGAAGATGGTGCCTTTGCTCCGGGTCGAAGGCATCAAGGAACCCTACAATGCCCCCAGGCAAATCCTGCCTGATACCTACTGGCAAACCGGGCATATTGACGCCATTCGTTCCCAAACCATTTTTGAAAAAGGCTCACTCACCGGAGACGTGATCATGCCACTGATCATCAATCCTCAGTACACCGTCGATATCGACCTGCCCTCCGATTGGATAAGCAGCGAACGCGTGCTGCTGGAGCGTGGTTTACGGGCAGTGGATCCACTCAAAGCGCGGCGGTCGTTTCCACAGAAGGTGAGCGTCCTGGTAATGGACTTTGACGGCGTGCTTTCCAACGACCTGGTGCACACCGATCAATACGGCAACGAGTCCGTCACCACTAGCCGCTCGGATGGCTTGGGATTGGATTTTTTGCGGGACCAAGGCAGTGTCAAAGTTATGATCCTCTCCCGGGAAGAAAATCCAGTGGTTGCAGCTCGTGGAAAAAAGTTGAAGTTGGAAGTTTTCCAGGCGGTAGATAAAAAAGACCTGGCTCTACGAAAAATCATCACCGAGCGGGGATACCGCCCGGAGGAAATCATCTACGTAGGCAATGATATTACTGACCTGGCGGCACTGCCCCTGGTTGGTTTTTTTGCCACCCCATCCGATGCCAACCCCGAGGTGCTCAGAAGAGCCGATCTGGTGCTTTCAAAGCCAGGCGGGCATGGAGCAATCCGCGAACTTTGTGATATGATACTGGCTCATTTGGGGACCTGAACTTGAACTTTTGTCCAGTGGAACAGCCTGGCAGCTTGAAATTGGAGAAATAAATGATCGATATTGAATTTTACATGAAGGTCTATGACCTTAAGAAGCGGGTCATGAGCGGTGAGCAATTCCCCCGTGAATACTTGGAGGAACAACTGGAATCGTTCCGCAGCCCAAATCCGGTTGTTTATAACATTGAAACCACCAATGCCTGCAATATGCGCTGCGAAATGTGCCCGCGTACCACCATGATGACCAGACCGGTCGAAACCATGCACCCAGACCTGTTTAAAAAGGTGATCGACCAGCTCGCGCCCTTCAGCCCCGAACAATTGAATCGTTGGGAGCAGTTTGCCCTTCAGAATTATGGCATATACAAAGAGGACATGAGTGAGAATCACTATTTCCTGTATGTGATTCCACGGGTGATCGTTTTGCATGGTTATGGCGATCCGCTGCTGGACAAGAATATGCCCCAGTACGTGAAATGGATGACCGAACGAGGTTTGGAAAGCTATTTCTCCTGCAATCCCGCCAATATCAATATGGATCGCACCATCGAAACCTTTGCTAATGGCTTGGGATATGTCAAGTATTCCATCGAGAGCGTGGATGACCTGCGCCATAAAGAAGTGCGTGGTCAGGCTTCAAATTTTACTGAATCCTATAAGAACATCCTCAAACTGTTGGACATCAAAGCCCAACGCAATTATCAAACCAAGATCGTGATCACCATGATCAACCTGAATAAACCCTGGCAGAAGGATGAGTTTGAACGGCTTAAAGAGGCTTTTAAGGGCTGCGATGTCTATGTATATCTGAAAAGTCAGGATCAGCAATGGTATGAAGACAACAAGCAGCAGACCCAATCCATCCATTGGCTTGAGTTCTGCCAATTCCCCTGGTCTTCCATGACAGTCAAGTCCAATGGTGAGTGCGTGGAGTGCGTGGAAGACTTCAATAACGAGATCATCCTGGGTGATGCCCGTCATGAATCCCTGTTTGACATATGGAATGGCCAAAAATACCACAAGTTCCGCCAGGATCATTTTGACCTGACCCGTGGGATCAAGTGCACAGAACAATGTGATATGCGGTTGATTGGCAGCTTTTTGGCAATTTGATTACCGGGAACCGTTGAAGGAGATGAATATGAACCGTGAAGTTATCATTGGCAATCGCATGGTTGGGGATGGTCATCCCGCCTATATCATCGGGGAAATCGGCATTAACCATAACGGCAGCCTTGAGAATGCCAAGATGCTCATCCTGGCAGCTAAAGAAGCCGGGCTGGATGCGGTCAAATTTCAAAAGCGCACGCCCGAATTATGCGTGCCCGAACATCAGCGCAGTCAAATGCGGGAAACCCCCTGGGGCTATATTCCCTACCTGGAATACCGCTACAAGGTGGAATTTGACCTGGAAGCCTACCAGGAGATAGATCGTTATTGCAAAGAACTTGACATTGATTGGTTCGCTTCCTCCTGGGATATTCCCTCCCTGGAATTCATGGAGCAGTTCAACCCGCCTTGTCATAAAATCCCATCTGCCTTGCTGACTGACCACGAGCTCCTGCGTGCTTACCGATCCGCAGACAGACCCCTGATCCTTTCCACCGGTATGTCCACGTTGGACGAGATCGAGCAGGCCGTCTCCTTGTTGGGCCAGGAGAAATTGATTCTATGCCATACCACCAGCAGCTACCCCTGCCCACCGGAAGAACTAAACCTGCGCATGATCCAGACCCTTAAGGGCTTGTATAACTGCCCGATTGGTTACAGTGGCCATGAAGTGGGGCTGGTGCCTTCCGCCGTGGCGGTGGCACTGGGTGCCTGTCTGGTGGAGCGCCACATCACCCTGGACCGTGCCATGTGGGGCAGTGACCAATCCGCTTCGGTGGAACCGCAGGGGATTGAACACCTGGTCAAGTACATCCGTGTCACCGAAAAATCCCTGGGTGATGGGATCAAGCAAGTCTATGACAGCGAAAAGTCTTCGCTGAGCAAACTGAGGCGAATCAGCCAATAAGCATGAATTTCACCAACGTACCAAACCGCGTGCGCAACCGCTTTAAGGTTCGCAAAGCCCATTCCGAAAATGACCGGCAAATCCGGCACATGGCTGAAACCATCGTTACCGGCTGTCCCAAACCAACCCGGACACCGCTGCTGTTCTTTAACGTCAGCACACGCCTGACCGGTCTGAGCCTGAACGCTGGCTTCAGCCTGGTGACCAGTTGGTCACTCCGCCTGCAAGGCATCCCGGTGGTTCATTTTATGTGTGAGCGCGGCATGACCCAGTGCGT
>JBAQMM010000079.1:0-6588 GCA_049302815.1 Anaerolineaceae bacterium
ATGCGCGCAGCCAGCGGCGATCTGACGGCTGCCAAAGTGCGCCTCTGGAACGACCGCACAGACACCCAGTCCATGCTGCCCATGTCGATCGCCTATGACGATGGCACTTATGAATGGTGGCAGGTCACGGTTCCCACCAGCGCCGATCCTACCGTTCTCTGGTACCGCTTCATCGCCATTGACGGCACCGACACCGATTACTACGAGGACGATGAAGCCCGCACCGGCGGCTGGGGCAAGGCATACGATGAAAGCGCCGACAATTCTTACCAGTTGACCGTTTACGACCCGGCATTCCAGACCCCTGATTGGATCAAAAATGGCATTGTGTATCAGGTTTTCCCGGATCGCTTCAGGGACGGGGATATTACCAACGATAAACCCGCCGGTACCTTCTTCTACGACGAACCCGGCGGCACTGTCTACCGCTCCCTGCAAACCGACTGGAACGAAGAAATCTGCGATCCGCGCGGTATTGATGATTGCGCCGGCACCTACAGCAAGAACTTCTATGGCGGCGACCTGTCCGGCTTGATCTCGAAATTGGATTACCTTCAGGCTCTGGGTGTGACCACCATTTACCTCAACCCGATCTTCGAATCGCCCTCCAATCACGGCTACGACACCACGGACTACATGGAGATCAACGCCATGTTTGGCACTGAAGCTGAATTCCAGGCTTTGGTTGCCGCTCTGGAGACCCGCGGTATGCACCTAATCCTGGACGGGGTTTTCAACCACACCTCATCCGACAGCATCTATTTTGACCGCTACGGCAGGTATGCCGAAATTGGCGCCTGTGAGAGCGCCAATTCGCCCTACCGCGCCTGGTTCTACTTCACCGACGTTCCCGCCGGCACCGGCGAATGTGTGGGTAGCGACGGCACCACGGGCGGCGCCACCTATGAATCCTGGTGGGGCTACGACAGCCTACCTAAGATGAATTCCACCAATCCTGAAGTGCGCGCCTTGGTCTGGGATAATGAAGTCGATCCAGACAGCACGGTTGCCGGTTACTATATGCAATCCGCCGACGGCTGGCGCCTGGATGTGGGCGCGGACGTCGACCCTGGCACCATCAATGATCCGACCAACGACTATTGGGAAGGCTTCCGTGATACCGTCAAGACCGTGAACCCACAAGGTTACATAGCCGGTGAGGAATGGGGCATTGCCAATTCCTGGCTGCTGGGTGGCGAATGGGACGCGGTCATGAATTACCAGTTCAGCTCGGCCGTCCTCAGCCTGTGGCGGGACGAGCCCTTTGAGGATAACGACCATTCTTCCGGCTCCTCTGCCGGAATATTAGCTCCGCTTACGTCTGAACAATTTGATGAGAAAATTCAGAACCTGATGGAGCGTTATAACCCCGAAGCCCTGTCTGCCATGTTGAACCTGTTTGGCAGCCATGATACCAGCCGGGCACTCTTCATGCTCGACCACAACACCGACTTGAATGACCCGGATATTTACGCCGACCCCGCTTATGACTGGAGCGATGCCATTGCCCGCTTGAAGGGTGCAGTTCTGGTCCAGATGACCATGCCGGGCGCCCCAACCATCTATTACGGCGACGAGGTTGGTCTGGTTGGACCGATGGCTTACTCAGGCGGCAAGTGGGAGGATGACCCCTACAACCGCCAGCCTTACCCCTGGCTGGACGAATCCGGAACGCCTTACTATACCCACCTGCAAAGCCAGGCAAGCCAGGACGAGATTTTCAACTACTACGCCGCCCTGACTTCTGCCCGCAACGCTCACCCGGCTTTGCGCACAGGCGACTACCGCACCCTGCTGATCGATAATGACCTGGAACTGTATGCCTACGGGCGCAGCCTGCCTGGCGAGGATGCTGCCGTGGTTGTGATCAACCGCAGCGATGCTGAACAGAGCGTCTCACTGGATGTGGCTGGTTATCTGCCGATTGGCTCAACTTTCGAGGATGTCCTCGGAACGACGACCTACACCATCGGTGCCGATGGGCTGTTGAATAACATCGCGGTGCCCGCCAATGGTGGCGTCGCGCTGGTGTTCAACAATCCTCCCCTGGCCGCCCCTCCCAGCCCCATCCTTGACCTAACTGTGACCAGTACCAGCGCTACCAGCGTCAGTTTGAGTTGGCCTGTGGTGGCTGACGCCGATAATTACCTGGTCTTCCGCAGTCACCTGACGGGCGGCGGATTTGAGCAGGTCGGCGAGACAGCCACAACCTCCTTCACAGACATAGACCTGGTTCCGGGCGAGCGGGTGTATTACATCGTCAAAGCCCAGATCACCGGCACCGGGCTCGTAAGCGGACCCTCCAACGAAGTCAACGCCCTGCCGGCTTACACTATCGACTGGGCTAACCTGCAGTATCCGACCAGCGTCACGCATATCATCGGCATTACCCCCACCGAGAATATCTACGGTCAGGTCTATATTGCCGGTGTTACGCAATTGCCCGGTGCAACTCACGGTCTTTGGGCACAGGTCGGTTATGGTCCAGATAACACCTATCCTGATGGCAACGATGCCTGGATTTGGGTGGATGCCAACTTTAACACCAATGTTGGCGAAAATGACGAATTCATATCCGCCCTCACTCCTGAATCAGTCGGTACCTTCGATTATGCCTACCGTTATTCCACCACTGGCGGCGAGACCTGGCTTTACGCGGATTCCAATGGAACCAGCGACGGTTACCAGCTTGAAAATGCCGGCAGCCTGGTGGTCAGCCCATCAGCGGATACAACCCCGCCCTCCGTTCCCACCCTCAGCGTCAGCGACTGGAGCGCTTCCTTCATCGAACTCGAATGGACCCAGTCGACTGATGACATGCTCGTGTACGGGTACGATCTCTATCGATCAACCGACGGCGTAAACTTCACCAAAATCGCTCGCGCCCTCGAACCCACCTTGACTTACCACGATGATGCCGTGGAAACCGGCGTCCTGTATTACTATTTCGTCAAGGCGCTCGATACCAGCTTCAATTTCAGCGAACCTTCCAACACGGTAAGCCAAATGACCGAAGCCAAAGTGGTGGCAGTCACCCTTAACATTACCGTATCGGACTTCACCCCTGGAACAGTCTACATCGTTGGGAACAACCCCCTGATCGGCGACTGGAATCCGGGTGCAGTTGCCCTTACTAAAGTTGACGTCTCGCATTGGACCATTACACTTGATATTCTGGATGGAACAGCGTTGGAATTCAAATTCACTCGCGGTAATTGGGAGACTGTCATGAAAGGCGCGGATGGCAATGAGGAACTCCCCAACCTCCCCCTGACAGTCAGTTATGGTGAGAATGGCGAGCAGCTCTACGAATACACCGTCCCGAACTGGCGCGACCCGATTGTCACCGCGGTATCACCGCTGGATGGCACGGGGAATGTGTCCTTGGATGCGGTCGTGACAACCACCTGGAGCCAGGCAATGGCGCCAGACGCCTGCTTTACCTTGACCGGTCCCGCCGGACTTGTGGATGGCACCTGTACCTATGATGACCTTACCAAAACCATCACCTTCACTCCAAATGCCCTGCTGGCTGGATGGACGGAATACACAGTTGCTGCCAACAGCCTGGTGGATGCCGCAGGTGATGTGCAGCAGGTCCTGGTGAATTGGACGTTCACGACCATAGCCTTCACGACCTACCTGCCAATTCTTCAAAAATAGCCCCGAAAAGGGTTTAAGCCAAATCGGAGCGGTCAAAAGGCTGCCCCGATTTTTTTATCCAAAGTGAGAATAATCTTATTATGGTTCAGCCTTATGGGGTAACGCCCCGTGTGTACAGCAAAGCCATACCGCCAAAATAAGCCAATATCAGTACGAGAGCGTCAATTTCGACGAATAAGAGTTTGCGCTCTATCCGGGCAAGGCTGCTAATCAGACCAAAGACGGTCATCAAAAGCCCCATAATCCCAATCAACAGGAAGGAACTATCAATAACACCAAAAAAGCGACCTTCCACAAAAAACAGGTCGGCAATACCAAGGGTGAACATGTTGAACATGTTGCTGCCAAATAAATTGCCTATGGCCATGTCATCCGCCCCAATCCGGGCAGCAGATACGGTAGTTACCAATTCCGGCAAGGAAGTGACGAAAGCAACCAGGGTGGAACCGATAAAGGTAGCGCCCAAGCCAGTAATCTCGGCAATCCTGGCACTGGAATCGACCATTTTGGGAGTGACCAAGACAAGGACTATGGCAGCTCCGACAAACCAGGCAATGGAAACCCTGAGAGAAGGTAAACCCTCGGGGATGGGCGCTTTACTGCCTGTCAGGCCCTGCTGACGGCTCTGTTTGTGTAAAATGGACATAGCCAGTACGTAAACCAAGATCATGGAAATGCCATCCAGACCGACTGCAAAAGAACCAATTTGTATCTTCGATGGCAGGTCAGCCACGATAAAAAAGAGTGCCATCCCGATCATCAAGACTGCCAGGCTGCCTGAAAGGGCATGCTTTTCGGCGTTTTTGCGGGTAATGCGGCGGCGAATGTGCACCAGATCCAGAACTGCCAGCAGGAGAATGTTGAACATGTTGCTGCCGAAGAGGTTGCCCGCAGCCAGGTCGGGCAAGCCACTTTTGACTGCGGTGATGGTGGTCATGACCTCAGGCAGTGAGGTTGCTGTGGCGAGTAAAAGCGAGCCGGC
Organism: Anaerolineaceae bacterium; assembly: GCA_049302815.1. GTDB lineage: Bacteria > Chloroflexota > Anaerolineae > Anaerolineales > Anaerolineaceae > Mesolinea. The sequence continues at coordinate 4,646 of JBAQMM010000079.1, forward strand.
AAACATGCCCCCCAGACCGGTTCGAATGCCAATGATATCGCCGTACTTGGCCAACTGCATAGAAGCAAGAACAATGATTGCAGCGCTGATCAGAAACTCAAGCCAAACCATCACAGTTATCTTTCTTGCCCAGGCCCTTGACACTTTGAAGCGGCCAGGCGGTGAAGATGCCGGTGTTGCCGGAATCCAGGTCGCCAACTACCGCTTCGGTTGCATCCAGGCTTGTCTGGATGCTGGTTTCTTCTTCAACAATTGCTAAAAGGGTCAGATGGCTTTCTTCCTGATCGAATAGTGCGGAAACATAACGCACAGAGACAAACTGGCGCCGGACGCGGTGCATGCCGGTGCTTTCGATGATGGTAACGCCTTTGATGCCAACTTTTTCCCATGCATCCAGGACTTCCAGCAGTTTTTCCGGGTCATCTAAGACAAATAAGATCATGAACATGATTACCTCCTAACACAACGCCTATGTGGTCTTCGTGTTAAGTTCAGAAACTTGCTGCACACAGGCGTTGTGAGCGATATGAGTGAGCCCAAACCAAATTTCGAAAAATTTCGGGGCTTGGGCTGCCATATTTTATTATAGATGGTAAAAAAAGACAAACCGGTCAGGTATGCAAAAACCTGGATTAAAAACAAAATGCCGCCCCAAGGTAGCATTCCGAATAAATTAAATGAAAAGTCTCTTGGCAATGACCTACTCTCCCAGGGGGCTACCCCCCAAGTACCATCAGCGCTGGCGACCTTAACTACCGGGTTCGAGATGTTACCGGGTGTACCCTCGCCGCTCCAATCACCAAGAGACGTTTTTCTATATTCATCTGAATAACATTTGTAAGCAAAATTTCGAAAAAGCACCGAGTTCTCCACATCACGATGGAAGCACTCGATCATTAGTACAGTTTAGCTCAACGCATTGCTGCGCTTACACATACTGCCTATTAAGCAGGTGGTCTACCTGCGATCTTACTCCCTTGACGGGAATATAGAGATCTAATCTTGAGGCGAGTTTCCCACTTAGATGCTTTCAGCGGTTATCTCTGCCAGACGTAGCTACCCAGCAATGCCGTTGGCACGACAGCTGGCACACCAGAGGTCTGTCCACTCCGGTCCTCTCGTACTAGGAGCAGCTCCTCTCAAATCTCTTACGCCCACAGTGGATAGAGACCGACCTGTCTCACGACGGTCTGAACCCAGCTCGCGTACCGCTTTAACGGGCGAACAGCCCGACCCTTGGGACCTTATCCAGCCCCAGGATGCGATGAGCCGACATCGAGGTGCCGAGCCAGGTCGTCGATATGGACTCTTGGACCTGACTAGCCTGTTATCCCCGGGGTAGCTTTTATCCGATGAGCCACGGCCCTTCCACACGGAACCGTGGGATCACTAAGCCCGACTTTCGTCTCTGCTCGGCGCGTTGGCCTTGCAGTCAAGCTCCCTTATGCCTTTACACTCTCTGGCTGGTTTCCATTCAGCCTGAGGGAACCTTTGGGCGCCTCCGTTACTCTTTGGGAGGCGACCGCCCCAGTCAAACTGCCCACCTGGCACGGTCCCCCATCCGGATCACGGATTGGGGTTAGGGTCTAGATATCATCAGGGTGGTATTTCACCGATGGCTCCGCCAAGGCTAGCGCCCTAGTTTCATAGCCTCCCACCTATGCTACACAGATGAGATCCAAACTCAATGCCAAGATGCAGTAAAGCTCCACGGGGTCTTTTTGTCCTACTGCGGGTAGGCCGCATCTTCACAGCCATTTCAATTTCGCCGGGTCCTTCGTTGAGACAGTGTTCTAGTTGTTACGCCGTTCGTGCGGGTCGGAACTTACCCGACAAGGAATTTCGCTACCTTAGGACCGTTATAGTTACGGCCGCCGTTTACCGGGGCTTCGGTTCAAAGCTTCGCCTTGCGGCTAACAAATCCCCTTAACCTTCCGGCACCG
>JBAQMM010000080.1:0-2496 GCA_049302815.1 Anaerolineaceae bacterium
GCTTTTCTTCTGGCGCTCTTCCTGATCATTCTGGGAGTGGGGTGGTTGATCCGGAGCTTGAAATCCAGATCGTGGAGATGGAACGACCTCCTGGCATTGGTGCTGCCGGCGGGAGTGGGATTGTTGCTGGTATCGCCCTGGTATCTCAGGGTACTTAAACATTCGCAGGGCATCTTCTCCACATCGATCAGCCTTCCCATTGGATCCGAGGGCTTTGGGAGCAACCCGGGTCAGTGGAATTACCTAAGAAGTTTGCTCGGACCTGAAACAGGCTATATCCTGCTGGTGCTGGCATGCTTTGGCGCCATTTGGGCTCTGGTAAAACCAGCCTGGCGGGAACTGGGGATATGGAGCTTGCTGGTGGGCTTCCTGGCGCTGCCATTGGGAATTAAAATCGCCAGTTTTAACAGCAATCATTTTGGGATGGTGTTGTTTATTGCCATTGCCAGTTTGGGAGCTGCTTTTATCATTTGGGCTGTGGACTGGCTGGCTGCCAGTTTTGAAAATGGGAAACTGATCAAAACAGTGGGTGCCATCCTGGTGGCGGCTTTACTCGTCGGGGGCGGTTGGCTAAACCGGAACGTGATCAATTCGAATACGGTTTTGGCGAATGAAAACGACGTGGAGGCTTTGACTTGGATTCAGGCGCACACCCCGGCTGAGGCGCGCTTTTACGTCAACACCACCGGTTGGGGCTATGACATCTATCGTGGCGTGGATGGGGGCGCCTGGATTTTGCCATATACAGGCAGATGGTCGCTTGCACCTACCATTTTCTATACATTCGGCGGGGAAACTGAAACGGTTGACCAGTGGAAGAATTGGGGGGAAAGGGCGGCAGGAATCAACGGTTGTACGTCGGAATTCTGGCAGCTAGTGGATGAAGCCGACGTGGATTACCTTTACCTGCGGGAGGGGGCGGGGAGCTTAAGTGCTTCGGCGTTACAGGGGTGCGAGCGGCTGAAGCAATTGTATGCCGGCGGGGGCGTGAGCATCTGGTTGGTTGAGTAGGTTGCTTGCTCTGGGGTTGTGAGGCGCCCAAGATCCGCGCGGGTGGGGAATTCCACCGCGAATAAAAGAGAATCAAAGTTCCTACTCCAGCGAGGTAAAGGGAAATAAAACAAACCGCAAATGAGGCAAGGCCGGCCTGATCTCTACGACAGATGCCCCATATCAATCGTGGCGTGAGTTTGCCCACACTGCACACACCGTTACCTATGTTGCTGCATACATAAGCCCATTCCCTACATTGGATGATAACAGAGTGGGCGTTCCGGTCGTCATCGAAAAAAAGCCTCCTTCCAACGGGGGATAGTACTGCCGCGCAACAACGAACAAAAAGCGGAATACGGGCGGCGAGAGATATTTACATTGGAGCACTTGTGTGTCCCATCCACCCACGAATTTGACTTTTCCGCCTGCTCCCTTTGTTCGCGCCGGTCTTCCGAGTGCGCTGGCAGGTTCGTTTTTGTCATCCAGGAGCGCAAGCAACGAACCATCCTGGTCATGCCGGTCATCCTCACTTGGCGGACCGGATGGCCTGAATGACTTTGTGATGAAAATCGGCCAATTCAACCCACAGCAGGTCAAGCTCTTCAACAGCCAGATCATCTCCATTCAGGTGCCTGGTAATTCCAGCCTCCAAAGAGCCGGGCAGAGGCACTTCTGGGCGGCTATCCTGATAGGTTTTCACCAGTTTGTGTTTGTTATATTCAATAATCCCTTTACAGGACGCCATGTACAGCCGCATCAATGCCAGGGCGTGATTGAACAAGCCACGCGGGGAGGCTGTCTCAAAATTCTGCTCTCTGGACTTTGAGTGCCAATAATGGAGATACCGCTCTGTCTCCTGCTGAAAATCCCTGGCAGTGGGTATTTCCAACTGCCCGAGCGGGTAGCTGCCATAAAGCTGCACCCCCTGGAAGCGCAACCGGGCAACAATATCCGGGTTGGGCAGAATACCGGTAGCCGGGTTACGCTGTAGTTCTGTTTCATAGCATAGCATGACCTCCATGGGATAGGGAATGCCCAGGCTGGCATATTCCTGGAATGTAGACATCAGGGCGTCCTGGCGATTCAGGGCTTCCAAGGTTTTGGGTGGGACGCCAGCCAGCAGAATGATCACATCCAGGTCGCTTTGCCATGGGCGAAAGTAATCTCCTGGCAGAGAGCCGATGCTGAAGATTCCCAACAGTCCCTCCGGGCTAAGCTCTTTCACCCGATCTGCGAATTCTTTCAGTTCGCCCCATGCCGTGGCTTCTTGAGTTTTATTGTTATTGGCTTTCAAGTGATTCGCCCTCCCTCTGGAGTGTTCCGCGTAGAGCTGTTCCCTGCGACCTTTTGGCCTGGTGCAAGCTGTTCATGCTGCCACGCTGTTTTCAGGTTTAATCTTCGTCAGCGCCAGGATGGAGAACAAGAACAGGAAGCCATAGATGCCCATCAGCACGACATACCCGGCGCCATCGCCGATCGGACCGCCGATGTACGCGCCAATGG
>JBAQMM010000081.1:0-2925 GCA_049302815.1 Anaerolineaceae bacterium
ATCCCCGCTGCAAGCAGACGGGGCATTATGCCTTCGCAAGAACGCCATCATCCTCTAAAGGCATCGAACCACCAGCGCTTATGCGCTGTCCGCAGCATGCTGCGGGGTATTCTGCTACGCTAATAAACAAAGCAAAATAGATGAATTTGTTACTTTGCAATTAACATTACTCGTCTGTTGGCCGTCTATCTCGTTCTATTAATCTTCTTCAGTGTTTCGCATGAAACTTTCCCATAGTGTTGAGCGTTTGGAATTCCAGCCCAACCTATCCTATTTCAAACTATGCCGCTTGTACTCCCCAGGACGACAAATAAAGTCTGTCATTCTGAACGAAGTGAAGAATCCTGCCTTGACACTATGGTGAGCTATAGCAGTAATCCCACCAGTATAAAACCCAACAATCAAAACAGGTGTGTTTTGCAGTCTGCGCTTAATACAAAGAGAGATTGCCTCGCAAAAGAGGCTCGCAAAGACAAGAGAGATGGATGCCCTTTAATTCATATCCCAGGGTATTTCTGCTGCTGTCAATGTTATCTTCTGCCAAGTCGGTCTACTCTTACTCCGTGCTTATAAAGCGTGCACCGGCATCACGCATGGTTTCGCGCGCAGCCCTGCCGCCCTCTTGCGTAATGGGGCGGGTGGCATCCCTGATCAACACAGCCTCAAAACCTTCCTGGCATGCGTCCAATACAGTAGCAACCACACAGACGTCCTCCGCCAGCCCTCCGACATACAGCCGCCTAATGCCAGCTTTCCGTAGTTGTATTGCCAGACCGGTCTGGTCAAAAGCCGAGTTTTGGTCCTGGTCGAAGCGCACGCCCTTGCTAATAAGGACGGTCCCTTCGGGCAGGTTCAAATCCGGGTAAAAGCCAGCCCCTGGGCTATCCTGAAGGCAATGAACAGGCCAAAGTCCGCCATTTTCTTTGAAGCTGGGGTGCTGGTTCGGATGCCAGTCACGGGCAGCGTACACAGGAATTTCTCTCACACGTGCGGCTTCAATCCAATCATTCAAGATTGGAACAACTTTGTCTCCATCTTCGATGGGGAGGGGGCCACCCGGGCAAAAATCGATCTGAACATCGATGATGAGCAGGGCATCACCGGTTTGTAGGAGCTTTGTTGGTTTGGTCATAGTTTTTCTCCAAGGGATAAGGATTTATTTTCTATACTGGTTCAAGGTTTCTATTCATTCACCGCTAAGCTCGTCAGTTACGCGTTCCTGGTATTCCTGCAGGGTAGGGCTGAGCTTCACTGGGTAGGGTGCTTCAGCTCTGGTGAGGGAGCGTAATGGTACTGGCAGGCGGTTGATTTGTTCTTTGGCATAAGCTTGTGAACTTGCCAGGCTGATCTCTGCGTTATGAAGGCGAATTCCGCCGCGCACAACGGGCTTCAGCAGAGGGCGACCCTCAAGCTTCTCATCAGCCCTGGCGATGACATCGAACTTATCCTCACCTTGATCAGACACGCGAAATACCTGTTTTCTGCCTGCCAGAACGGTCTTAGCCGCCGCCAGTTTGAGGCGTCCTTTGCCGGCATACTGGACCAGCTTGTAGCCGATGTCCAGGTGTGGGACGTCATCTGAAACGCCCATGGCAGTTCCGACCCCGAAACCATCAATGGGTGCGCCTGCTGAGACGAGCCGGTCAATCTTGTATTCATCCAAGCCGCCGCTGGCAAATATCTGGACCTGCTTCAAGCCGGCCTGGTCGAGCAATTGGCGCGCTTCCATGGAAAGCGCCAGCAAGTCGCCAGAATCCAGCCTTACTGCAGTGACCCCGAAATCCTCTCCGCGTTCGCGTGCCAGGTCGATGACGTTTTGAACGCCTTTGAGCGTGTCGTACGTGTCCACCACCAACATGGTTTTTGGATAGAGCCGGGTGAAAGTCCGGAAGGCATCCGCCTCTGTGGGATGGGCTTGGATATAAGCGTGGGCAATAGTGCCCGCTACTGAAATGCCGTATTGTCTGCCAGCCAACACATTCGAAGTGGCATTGACGCCCCCGATGTAAAAAGCCCGGGCTCCTTTTACAGCGGCGTCAATCCCATGGATGCGGCGAGCACCAAAATCCACCACCGGGCGGCCGTTGGCTGCCTCAACGACCCGCTGTGCCTTGGTGGCAAGCATGGTCTGAAGGTGAACTTGGTTCATAATAAAGGTCTCAACCAACTGTGCCTGGGGCAGGGGGGCTTCGACCTCCAGGATGGGTTCATCGACGAAGAAGGGTGTTCCCTCTGGCAGGGCGTAGAGATTGCCAGTGAAGCGAAAATGGCGCAGATACTCAAGAAAGTCGTCTGTGAACGCAGGGATGGTAGCAAGATAATTGATATCGGAATCGGTAAAGCGCAGGTTTTCCAGGTAATCGAGCACCGTCCCAAGCCCGGCTGCCAAGAGAAAATTGCGCTCCTTCGGCAGACTGCGAACCGAGAGGGTGAAGACCGCCTGTTCCTGCATCCCTTCCGCCAGATAAGCCTGCATCATGGTCAGTTCATACAGGTCGGTGAAAAGGGGAAGTGGAGTGTAGTCCTGGCGCAAGGCGGTTATGTCCTCAAGCAAGCGGGCAAAATAGCGATAATCAGAGGCGCTGTGGAGCACGAAGCGAACATGGTTGACAGTGTCCAGGCTGTTGGCTTCGTCCAGGACAGTATGCAAGGCAATGCGGGTGGCTTCGGTTAGGGGGTACCCAAAAATGCCGGTTGAGATGGCGGGAAAAGCGATGGACTGAAGGTGATGATCCTCTGCCAGCTGCAGGGCGTTGCGGTAGCAATCTGCCAGCAGGGTTTCTGAGGGCGTATCAATCCCGTAGACGGGTCCGAGGCAGTGAATGACATGACGGTTGGGCAGGTTGAACGCAGGAGTGATGACGGCCTGACCAGGTTGGATGGGTGCCAGGGGACGGCAGGCTTCATAGAGCTTCGGACCCGCAG
>JBAQMM010000082.1:0-2807 GCA_049302815.1 Anaerolineaceae bacterium
AGTTCACTCTGACCGTTGCCGGCAATGCCGGCGATGCCCAAGATCTGGCCCTGCCGCACCTGCAGCGAGACGCTCTTAAGAGCGGGCAGACCGCGGTTGTTGAGCGCCGAGACGTTCTGGAGGTCCAGCACCACTCCGCCGGGGGGTTGGAGCTTTTTCTCGACCTGGAAGATCACCTTGCGCCCGACCATCAATTCTGCCAGCATTTCCTTGGTGACGCCCTGCAGATCAATCCCTTCAGCGGTGACCCTGCCCTTGCGCAACACGGTCAGGCGGTCTGCCACCTGGGTGACCTCGACCAGCTTATGGCTGATGAAGACGATCGATTTGCCCTGGTCCACCATGATTTTCATAGTACCCATCAGGTCCTTGATTTCCTGGGGTGCCAGTACGGCGGTGGGCTCGTCCAGGATCAGGATCTGAGCGCCACGGTAGAGCGCCTTGAGGATCTCAACCCGCTGCTGTTCCCCGACCGAGAGCTGCCAGATTTTGGCGGTAGGCTCGACTTTGAGACCATAAACCTCTGCCAGAGCTTGCACTTTTTGGTCAAATTTGGGGAGATTCATTAAAAACCGGGGCTCATCCAAGCCCAGGAGAATATTCTCAGTCACAGTCTGGGTTGGCACCAACATAAAGTGTTGGTGTACCATCCCGATGCCTCTGGCGATGGCATCGCGGGGGGAATTCAGGCTGACCTGTTCCCCATTGATGGTGATGGTTCCAGACTCGGGTTTGTACATCCCGGCCAGGACGTTCATTAGGGTACTTTTGCCCGCGCCATTTTCCCCAAGCAGGGCGTGAATCTCGCCGCGTTTGAGGGTGAAACTGACGTGATCGTTGGCTAAAACACCGGGGAAGCGCAGCACAATATCGCGCATTTCCACTGCATTGGGATAGGCTATTGGCGATACGGTCATTTGCTTGTCTCTAAACTGGCTTGAACCGGTAAGGATGAACAGGTCAAAGCCTTGTGAACTTGTGTCACTAAGAACCAGGAGATGACCCTAAAAGTCATCTCCTGGGGTGTGTGGTAGAAGCGTGATTTAGAGGTCAGGAAGTTCAGCGGTAATATTCTCGTTCCACCAGTACATGCAGGTCTTGCAAGTGCTGGTTTCTCCGGGGAAACCATCCAGATCTGCTTGCTCGAGGGAAACACCATCCGCTAACACCTGGTTGCCCTGGTTGTCGGTGATGGGTCCCTTGAAGACGTCAAAACGCGTGAATTCGCCCTTGAGCATCTTGGCGAGGGTATCCTTGACCAGAGCGACGTCCTCGGCGGGCAGGTCCTGCAAACCGGGTTGGAGGGTTTCGCCTTCCATAAAGCCATACAAGCCAAGGCCGCCAGAATCAGCATCGAAATACTCCCAGCCGCCCTTCCAGGTGCCTTCGCGGGATTTGGTAACGATATCCGCATAGATAACGCCCCAGTTCCAGTACATGGAGGTCAGGCAAGTATCCAGGGTGCAATTGCCGGAATAGTCATAGGTGATGCCCCATTTACCTTCGGGGGCAGCCAGGGCTGGAGCGGGGGTATCCGCACCGGTCATGACGACCTGTGCACCTGCTTCAAACAGGGAGGCAGCGCCTTCCTGCTCGAGGATGGGGTCATGCCAGGTATTGATGAAGCGCACGTCGATGGTGCATTCGGGGCAGGTTTTCTGCACGCCCAAGGCAAAGGCATTGCCAAGGCGCAGTTCTTCCGGGATGGGGAAGGTGGCCATGTAACCCAGTTTCGGGGTGCCATCGGTCTTGGCGCGCGAGCCAGCCAGCATACCAGCCAGGTACTTGATATCTTCCATGGCGCCCATCAGGTTGCCAAAATTGGCGCCGTTGGCTTTGTAACCGCTGATGTGAACGATATCGACATCCGGGAACTCGCCAGCCACGGTCTCGGAGGAGTCCATGAAGCCAAAGGAGGTGGTGAAGATCACATCGAAGCCTTTGCGAGCCAGGGAGCGGGTCACCTGTTCGGCATCGGCGCCTTCGGCCACGTTCTCGACATAGGCGGTGTGCACGCCTTCGAGGGTGCTTTCCACGTACTGGCGTCCGACGTCATGGGACTGCGACCAGCCGCCATCGTCATGGGGACCAACGTAGACGAAAGCGACGTTGTAGCAGCCTTCGATTGGGGCAGGCACCTGGTAGGAGCCGACGGCTTCTGAGGTAGTTGTGGCGCGACAGTCCACGGTGGAGACTTCGGTTTCAGCGGGGGTTTGAGCACATGCTGAAAGGACAAATGCAAAGATCAAAACAACACTCAACAGCCAAACAAAATTCTTTTTCATCTCTTTTCTCCTGATAGTGACAAAAAATTGACGTTGGGGGGGAAAATCGGGCTTCCCTCTCTGGTAAAAAAACTGCTCCTTTCCCGGAAAAAGTGATAAGAAATTACCCTGTAATTTTACTTCAAACGAATGGATGCAGGGTGAATTTGTTCGGGGTAAAGCGAAAAATGGCCAGCTTGTAGGTCACCCAGTCCCAATGGGAGGCGGCGCACCGCGTAGCGTGGGTGACATGTCATGCCGGCTTCCCTCAATCCAACGCAGGGATTGCCCCCAGCGTACGCAGGTCACCCTTATCTCCCGACGAGCTTGGGATCGCCAGAATAACGATTGCCCCAGCGTATGTAGGTCACGGCACGAATGACGAACGGAATCCGTATTACCTACAGATTGCCCCCAGCGTACGTAGGTCACCCTTGTCTCCCGACGAGCTTGGGATCGCCAGAATAACGATTGCCCCAGCGTATGTAGGTCACCCATCGCGTAGCGTGGGTGACATGTCACACAGGATGTGTGACCTACAAA
>JBAQMM010000083.1:0-1587 GCA_049302815.1 Anaerolineaceae bacterium
ATCGCCCGTAGAGAGGTCATCCACACCAAGCACCGCGTGCCCACCCGCAACAAGACGATTGGCTAACGCAGAACCCAAGAACCCGGCAGCTCCAGTGATCAGATATCTCATTGTCAGTTTTTCTTCAGTTCAGATTTAAGCATTATAGCATAAGGCAAAAATAGCCGTCATCTGCGAATTGCCTCAAATAAAAAGTAACTATGGGAAATAACGTTGACTCAATAAAAATGTTACCATCCGGCACAAAAAAGATGCCGGGAGGAGCCAATGATGAGCCAACGCAGCAAAAGAGAACTATGGGAAACGATCCAACCCAGGTATCTAAAAGCGTCAAAAGCAGGGAAAAATAAGATACTAGATGAATTCATAGCTGCCACAGGATACCACCGAAAATACGCCATTCGGATCTTGAGACATGGCTACCCGAGAGGACAATACAAGAAAAAGGGAAAAACGCCCATCTATCGGGGAGAGGTGGTAAAAGCATTAGAGGCAATCTGGGAAATCTATGGACGGATTTGCTCAAAACGACTGCATCCTTTCTTGCCTGAAGGCATCAGAATCCTGGAACGGTGTCAGGAGATCAGCTTAGCACCAGAAGTAAAGCAATTACTATTGAACATGAGCCGATCCACCATAGATCGGTGTCTCAAGCCAGTACGGTTCAAAGGTAAGCTACATGGGTTAAGCACCACCAAACCTGGCACACTGCTCAAAAAGATGATACCGGTGCGTACATTTGCTGATTGGAACGAGGATGAACCCGGTTTTATGGAGATCGATCTGGTAGCCCATTGCGGGAATACTGTTGAAGGACAATTCTTGAATACGTTGACTTGCACGGACGTATGTACTGGTTGGACCGAACCGATTGCCTTGCACCGTCGCAGCCAACAAGATGTCCGAGATGCCCTCCACAATATGCGTCCAGACCTACCCTTTGATTTGCGGGGCATTGATTCAGACAATGGGAGTGAATTCATCAATGATCTGCTTTACCACTATTGTTTGGAAGAACGCATCACCTTCACGCGCTCCCGACCCTATAAGAAGAACGACCAGTCTTATGTTGAGCAGAAAAACTGGTCGGTGGTTCGTCACACTGTAGGCTATGACCGCCTCGAAACCGATGAGGAATTTGAGCTTCTGACCAGCATTTATTCTGACTTGCGGCTGTATATCAATTTCTTTCAACCTGTCTTGAAGCTGGTTTTCAAAGGCCGGGTCGACAATAAGTTTATCAAAACCTATGACCTGGCTGCCACTCCTTACCAACGTATCATGGCTAGGCCAGATATCCCTTTAGTTACCAAAGCACGCCTGACTGATCTTTATGTTAAACTTAATCCTGTCTTTCTGCGCAATTCGATTGATTTAAAAGTAGCTAAATTATGGAAACTACTAAAGTAACTTTTTTATCTGAGGCAACGTTACCTCCAAAGTAACCTTTTCTAATGAGGCATTACGATCTGGCTAATAGTTTCTTCTGCAGCAAATCCTGCTTCTCCTGATTTGATAGAAACGCGGTCGTCAGCGCGTTTTCCTGCGCTTTGTGGATCATTTCTGCGGTCAACCCGGCTTCTGGTG
>JBAQMM010000084.1:0-17479 GCA_049302815.1 Anaerolineaceae bacterium
GTGATCATAAAAACTGTTTTCATAGGCAATCAGACACATAAAGAACCAACAAATGCACATATTGCCAACTCAAAATGATCAAAAATGTCGTTTTTTCACAAAAAGAAATTTAGATGCAATTGCCCTGGGTATTCAAGAAAAAATAAAAATTCACCGACCCTTATGGTATACTGAGTCGATTAATCTTCATGGAAGGAAGCTATGAAAAGCACCCGCGAACGAATACTTAATACTTTACTGACAAAGCGTCAAGCTACCATCAATGAACTCTCTGAGACCGTCGGAATCAATGGGATTTCAGTTCGCCACCATTTAATTAACCTCCAGGCAGAAGGTCTCATCACTGCCGAAGAACAGCGTCATGGAGTTGGACGACCCAGGTTTGTCTATCGGCTCACCGAAAAAGGTTTGGAGAAATTCCCGACCAATTACCTGCGATTGACCGATCAGTTGTTGGAAAAGCTCGAACTATTGCTGCCTGAAGAGAAACTGACGGAAATTTTCACCAGTATTGGATTAAGCCAGGCAGAAGAAACCTGTTCCATTGACAAAGATCTTCCGCTTGAAGCACAACTCACTCAGCTCGCTGATCAACTTGCGGGAGAGGGATTTTGCCTCTCATGGGAAAAAGTCGGTGATCAAGTAATTCTTTACTCGGATAATTGTCCCTATCATCACATCGGAATATCACACCCCGAGATTTGCCAAATAGACCACACCATGTTCACAGCAGCGCTTGGAAGGGAAGTCATCCCGGATGACTGTATCCTCCGCGGTGATCCGCGCTGTACCTATATTATTCAAGCTTGAAAAGATGGAACAAAAAACTTACACGCCCCCAGAATGGAACATCGATAAAACCCATCCCCAATACCATAATGACCTCATCGAAGCGCTTTCTGGTATTACGGATCCGGAATTGGGTTTTACAATCCTTGACCTTGGTTTGGTGAGGAATATCAGCATTGAAGATAACGAGGTCAAGGTCTTAATGATCCTGACCTCACCTTTCTGTCCTTACGGACCGACCATGTTGGAGGCTACCAGGACGAAAGTGGAAAAAACCCTGGGGATGAAAACCACCATGGAATATGGTCAACAAATGTGGGATCCATCCCTGATGAACAGGGATTTGACGGATACAGACTGGGGTTTGTATCCAAATTAACAGCTGAACATTTTCAGCTGAAAAACAGCACACCCAGTTTAGTTAAACAAATCCATCAGCTTCATTGCCAGGTCCAGATCACCCTCCAGCTGTATCTTGCCGGTCGTGAAAGCCTGCATGCCATCCAATTCACCCGTCAGGATTAGTTCGGCAATTTTTATGTCTACTTTGATAATCAGATCAGGTTCCTCGATCTTTCCTTCTGTAATAGCGATCTGTCCGTCATTAATTTTCGCGATCCATTCTCCGCCGTCCTCGCCGCTGAAGGAAAACTGCACATTGGCTTTCATCCCCCTGGCTTTTTCCAGTGAAAAAGAATTTGGCATGCTCGCCTTAAAACTTGAGACATCCTTGTCAGACATACTTCCCTCCCAACACCTTGGAACTGCATATAGTTTACCAGGGAAGATGAAATTGTCATTTTCATTCCCAACGCCAAGTTTCCCACAAGCTTAATTTTACCGGTTAAAAATACTTTTACTCATCCAGCTCACCGTTGGACAATGACCGCATCGGCTTTGTGACAATCAGGTCGGGATTAAAGACAGAGCCTTCATAAGGGTAATCGTGCATTAATTATTTCCAGCCCCATTCCCCAACCTGCACTCCGCTTAAAGAAAACTGGACTTCGGCGTTTATTCCTTTTGCTTTTTCTGCGGAAACACTACTTGGTATGTTTTCCATAAACTCTCACCTTTCATGGTTGATATTTCCCACCTGACGGTTATAAATCGATAATGAGTGTACTAAAAAAATATTGAACTGACCAGCCTGGCAACCAAAGCAGAAAGGGTTGCAATCATTGTTGTAATTCCCATAATTGTCCACATGGCTTGCTTGCCAAGTTCCTTGCGAATGGTGACGAGAGTCGCCAGGCAAGGCACATAAAAGATGATGAACACTGTGTAAGTAATCATCTGAACCGGCGAGAGGATCTGCTCAAAGCTCATACTTCCTAAAGCCTGTCCGAGCATGATCAACGAGAGCTCTTTTCGTAAGATGCCAAATACCAGGGGGACCCCGACCTGATTCGGGAGTCCCAAAATCCAGGTAAATGGAGATAAAATCAAGTTGATGTATTGGCTAAGGTTAAAGAAATTTAGCAGCGAAAGCACAACAGACCCTACAATCAGAATTGGCCAGGCTTCCACAATAAATTCTCTGATTCGGAACCAGGCTTTCTGAAAAATGGTTTTGAAGCCCGGAATGCGGTAAGGGGGCATCTCAAGAATGAGACCAGGAGAGTCTTCTGGGATGATTTTGGAAAGTATTTTACCTGTGATGGAGATTACTAACAAATTAAACAAGTAAATTACCAGGGCAACCACCGGACCAAGATAGTTTGCCACCAACCCAAAAACAATCGACAATCTGGCTGCACAAGGTACCATGGTTGCCAACGCGGCGGCAATAAAACGTTCTTTTTTATCTTCCAATGTTCGGGTGGACATGATCGAGGGCACATTGCATCCAAAACCCAAGATAAATGGTACTACCGCTGCACCGTGTAAACCTATTCGATGCATCAATGCATCCATCAAAAAAGCAATTCTGGGCAGATAGCCAACGTCTTCCAGAAACCCCAAGCCAAACAAGAAAGGCATCAAATAAGGCAATACTATTGTCAATCCCCCAGATATACCTTGAATCAAACCCCTGATGATATTTGTAAGCACCGGACCGGCGTTGAGTATTGGAAGCAACGAATTCTCCAACTGTTGCACCAAGCTTAAGAGTGGTGCTTCAATTAGTCCACCAATGCGAAAAACTACCACAAAAAAACCATAAAGGATCAAAATCAGAAAAATATATCCCCAAAAAGGGTGCAACAGGTAATCATCCAATTTGTCACGCAAACTGAGTTTACGTGTCCCTTGTCTAATAACCTTAGCACTTAAAGTCGCTGCAATGGCATTTCGCTCGATATTCATCACCCAGCGAGACTCATCTGGGTTTGTGACTTTCAATTCAAGGTGAATTCTCTCGATCAGGGGCAATATCTCTGGACGGGCAACCCTGATTAATTGCGTAATAACTTCATCCCCCTCAACCAACTTGATTGCGGTTGCCTCCGGGGAAAGCGGAGTATCCAAATGGGATGTCTGGGTGCTTATTTGCCGAATTTTATCTTCCAAATCTGGTCGGTAAACTTTTCGAGAAACCGAGTTCTTAACCTTTGCTGTCTGCAACGCAGTGATAAACACATCTCGGATTCCCCGACCCTTGCTTGCTATCATCGGTACTACAGGAATGCCAAGTTGTTGACTCAACAAGAGAACATCAACATGAATTCCCATCCGATCAGCCTCGTCCATCATGTTTAGTACCAGGATCGTGGGTTTGTTAAGCTCCAGGAGCTCTACAGTCATGCCTAAGCCCAGAGCCAGATGGGAGGCATCCACAACATTGATAATACAGTCATACAAATTATCCAGTAGGTACTTAAATACCACTTGTTCAGCCGGGTTCGACCCTGCCAATGTATAAGTACCCGGCAAATCCACTAATTGGATTACCTCACCGCCCACCCGAACTTTGCTTTCCGTATAGGTAACAGTAGTACCAGTAAAGTTGCCTGTTTCTGCTTTGTATCCACATACCTGATTGAATAAAGTGCTTTTTCCGCAGTTAGGTTGACCAATAAGGACAAATTTCATTCGATGACCTCAACCATTATATGGCTGGCAATTTTTCTGCCCAGAGCTATTGCCCGACCATCTACCTCTATCATGATGGGTCCACCAATCGGAGCATGTCGGAGCACTTTGACCGCAACTCCAGGAGATAAAGACAACTGATACAATTTATTGGCGGCATTCCTGCCAACACAAAAACTGACTATTTTTACTTGGGACGCATCGGTTGCTTCAATAAGTGTCATGTAGTTTGCTCGTTCAGATTATCGCATGGTAGCCGGTCAATTCTAATACAACACCAACCCAGGTTTCAACTCAGAAGTAAAGCCTTTCACAGTTGTTTGGGCAATGGTGGTACCCATTAATACCCTATTGCCTATCCAAGGCAAGTTAGAATGTCCGGGTATAAGCAGATGGATTAATAATCATCCCAGCCCATGCCCGGTCGCTGTGTGATTTTTTTCAATGAGGATTCAAGAGCGGAAGCGGTCAAATGCGATTGTCTGCAACAATAGTATCAATTCATCAGTAACATAATTTCAGTAATTCTCAATATGGAAAAGCTCTTTGGAACTTCTGGCAAGCATTGCCTCAACAGGCCTTTCTGGGGTGCACAAAGCCAGTGCATACCGCAGCACTTGGGAAATCTGGCAGCATTGCCTCAATATTCCTCTCTCTTTCGTTCAAACGAAGCGTGTTTCAAGTGGTTTAGCCCGTTTAGATGAATTAAGCCTTGTCAGTGGTTACTTGATTTACGGAAATTACTTTGGATGAACTTTGGCAAATTCATGTTGAGAATTGCTGACATAATTTAGATAATCTTTTTTTTCACAAAGATATTGACAAGGTTCAACGCGCATTAGCGCAAACTCTTGCCAAGTCGGCCCCCATGGTGCGCGTGAATTAATGATCCAATCCGTCCAACCTAAGAGATAATTAAATTACACTCATATGTATATGGATTTTGCGTTGTAAAAAACTTAGTCATGTATAATGAATATAATTGCGGTAATTCCATCGAGCAGTTTTTTTGACCTTGGGTGAACAAGCTGGATTACCAAAATATTTATTAACAGTTACAAAGGAGAAAAATGGCTAAATACGAATGCATCGCTTGCGGATATATTTACGACCCTGAATTTGGGGATCCTGACAATGGAATTGCGGCCGGGACAGCTTTTGCAGACCTGCCCGACGATTGGGTCTGTCCCGATTGTGGGGTTGGAAAAGACCAGTTCGAGAAAATGAGTTAATTTTCAAGAAAATTATTATAATAATCACCCCTGTTTTGAAAACAGGGGTGATTTGTTAACATTAACCTTGACAATTAAAGTATAATGAAGCCACTATATTCATTCGGATTGGAGGAAAATAATGGCAAGTGTAACGTATGATCATGTTTGGAAAAAGTATGGTGATGTTGTTGCAGTGCAGGATTTAAATCTTGCAGTCGAGGATAAGGAATTCCTCGTTCTCGTCGGTCCATCCGGTTGCGGCAAAACCACTGCGTTGCGGTGTTTGGCCGGTTTGGAAGAACTTACTGAAGGTAATGTGATGATCAACGACCAGATCGTCAACGATATCGCTCCAAAAGACCGCGATATCGCCATGGTTTTTCAAAGCTACGCGCTGTATCCGCACATGTCTGTCTACGACAATATGGCATTCGGTTTGAAGCTGCGCAAGATGCCAAAAGACCAAATTGACAAACGCGTCAACGAATCAGCCCAGATCCTGGGCATCGAAGGTCTGCTCAAACGGAAACCAAAAGAGCTCTCGGGCGGTCAACGGCAGCGTGTCGCGGTTGGTCGTGCTATCGTTCGTGAGCCAAAAGTTTTCCTCTTTGACGAACCCCTTTCCAACCTGGACGCAAAATTGCGCGTTCAAACCCGTGCAGAGCTCAGTAAACTGCACAAGAACCTGCAAACCACCTTTATTTACGTGACCCACGACCAAACTGAAGCCATGACCATGGCTTCCCGCATTGCTGTTATGAGCAAAGCAAGATTACAGCAGTTGGATACTCCACAGGTTCTGTACGATCACCCTGCCAACTTATTCGTTGCCGGCTTTATTGGTTCTCCCGCCATGAACTTCTTCAAGGGCAAACTGAACCAGGTTGATGGTCATTTCATCGTGGACTTGGGCTCTTTCCAGGTTCCCCTGCCTGACAAGGACAAAGAACGATATACCAGCATTGTGGATAAAAATATCATCTTTGGCATCCGCCCGGAAGATATTCATAACCCTCTGTTTGCTCCTCCAGAAATTATTGCTGAGCCAGTCGAGGTTAAGGTGGACGTGACCGAACTGATGGGCAATGAAATCTTCCTGTATCTGGTGAACGGAGAGCACAACTTTATCGCCCGGGTGGATCCCCGCACTACCTCCAAGTATGGTGATACCATGCAGGTAGTCTTCAATATGGATAACTACCATATCTTCGATCCCAACCTGGATGCCGAGAATCCCCCAGTTGTCTAAAGATTCTTTACCCAATATTCAAAGGCTGCCTCTGGTAGCCTTTGATTTTTTAACTTGAGCTATCACCCGATCCGGGAGATTTCCAGAGACTCTGATTGAGCGTCATGCGCTCTAGACCTTTTCTTTGCCTTTCGGGAATGGGTAAGCCATAGGATTAACCCGGCCGCAATCAGCGTGACCACGCCCACTAGCAAAAAGGCGTCCCGCCAAAAAACCAGCGGGAAAAGCCGGATGAGCGTGTCATTGGCATAAAACAACCAGGTGCCCTCAGAGAAGAATAAGCGGTGGAATTGATCGAACAGCGCGTCAAAGTTGACCGCCAGCATGACAACGATCGCGATGATCAGCCCAACAGTTAACCAGGCACCATTTCGCAACGCTCCTGAAAACTTTTTCCAGCTTCTCATGGACAGAAACCAAACCACTATACCGATGCTCACGCCGATCAGCGCGTACCAAACCGTCAGAGAGGATTTGACCACCTGCTTTACATCCTCCATGTGTTCCAATTCTGATTCGTTAAATAAGGAAGAACCATCCTGGAAATGCAGTTTTTGGAGATAATCGATGCCTTCATCGTTGGTCAGATATGTGACCGCGTAGGAAGCCCACTCCTTGCGCTCCTCCATGGAAAAACCATAAGGATCCAGCGGGAAACCAGGCCGTTGGTATTCCAATGTGGGAAATTGCGGGATCATTACCAGACGGATCGCACCCATCAGAAGAATAAAAGGCAGGATTACTGTGATAATCCCAACCAGAACTTTATCCACCGTATATTTCATAATTTCACTCCAATAAGTCCTGAAAAACAAAATCAAGCACCAACCGGTTGGTCATGAATTCAATGGGTGCTTTGTCATCGGTAAATATCATCGTGCTTGTTCCCACTTCAGCCTTGCCCTCCATGGTCAAGTTCATTGCCTGAGATAGCAGAGAATCAGGTTGGATAGCCTCAATTGTACCCATGTTTTGAGCAAAGTAGTCCCAGCCTGTATCGGTGTTTTTGGTCGCGAAAAGGATTGTGTTATAGGAATCCGGCAGATCCATGGCATAAACTTTCGGGAACACCTGTGCCACCGTGCCGCTGATGGTATCCACGAGAGTGCGGTCAGTCGATGACCGACCCACATTGATGACCATTACACCCGATTCCTCTAACTTGGAATATACAATCTGAAAGAATTCCACCGTGACCATATGGGCGGGAATATACGGCGGCCGATAGGCGTCCACGCTGATGATATTGTAAGTGTTATTGCTATGCGCAATACCCCAGCGAGCATCCTCCGCATAGGTGGTCAAGTTGGGCAGATCCATGCCGAACCAATCCTTGCCAACCTGGATAATCTCAGGGTCAATCTCAAAACCATCCACCCGGGCTTCCGGGTAAACCGTGTTCGCCTGGCGGGCTGTGGTGCCGGCTGCCAACCCCAGGATGGCGATGTTATCGACCTTGGTTCCGACCGATCCGGGAGGATTAAAATACGGTGCTACCAAAGCTTGTGACCACGGACCTCTGTAAAAAAGTTGGCTGGGGTGGTAGATCGAATGCATGCCCTGACCTTCGTTCAGCCGCAAGAAACGGAAATCCCCGGATTGCAGCACCTGGATGTAGTTATAGGCGGATTCCGATTCGAAAATCAAGCCTTCGGTGCTCTTGTCTGTGCCCCTGATTCCCAGGATTCCCATGATTACCACCGCCAGGGTCAAAAGGACGAATAAAACGAATCGCTTACCCCCTCCCGTGCGCCACAGTCCAGGCAAGGCAATCACCAGAAGCAACAAGCTTGTGACAATGAATGTCCGGTAGGTACCAACGAATGGGATCAGCACCAACACTGTTAAAAAGGTGCCCACAAATGAGCCCAGGGTCGAAATCGCTGACATGCGCCCTGAAACACGTCCGGTCTCGTGTGTATCCTGGATCAACAACTTGAGCGCAAAGGGCGTGACCATCCCGAGTAGAATGACCGGCACACTAAACAGGATCAACACAGCCAGGAAGGAACCCGCCAGGACCGGGATCTGCAATGCGTCAAACGCGTTGGCTGATACCCGCAAGATTGGCCTGGCAATGAGCGGTACAACGCCGACAAAGAAGCCAGCCCATGCCAACACAGAAAAATAAGCCCTGTAAGTGGGAGATTTATCCGCCAGCTTTCCACCCAGCCAGTTTCCCAGGGTGAGATAGACCAGCACCAGCCCAATAATGACTGCCCAAACAATATTGGAAGTACCAAAAACGTTCCCCAGCAAGCGCGAGGCACCGAATTCCACTGCCATGGTGGTCATCCCAGCCACAAAGATAGTGAGGTTCAGGTACCATTTTGGTAAACTTGGGGTTGCCGGGATGTGCTGCCCTTGCTCTACTGACAGGTTGGATTCCATCCCCCTATTATAATGAGCTTTTGCCCTTCCACATGTAACGATTAAACAAAAGAAATACTCTTGCGAGTATTTCTTGAGCTGGGGGTGAAGGATTCGAACCTCCACATACAGATTCAGAGTCTGCTGTCCTGCCGTTAGACGAACCCCCACCAAGTAGATGACATTTTACCAAATCTTGTCCTCTCTTACAAGGGCAAGAAGTGACTTCTTATATTTTCTTCTCACTGCGCATGCTGATGTTCTCCACCAGCCCAATCCCTATCAACAGAGTTACCAAGGAACTGCCCCCATAGCTGATAAATGGCAAGGGCAACCCGGTCACCGGTAGAAGGTTTAAATTGACTCCGACATTTACAATGGTTTGAAACGCAATCAGCACTCCAAAACCATAGGCAATGAGCGCCCCAAAGGCATCCGGGGCTCTTTGCGCAACTCTAAAGCAACGGTAAATCACAAAAACCAAAAGAAGGAGAATTATCGCGGTTCCAAAGAATCCAAATTCGTGAGCCAGCACAGAAAAAATAAAATCACTGTGGCGTACTTTCAAAAACCGTAATTGCACTTGTGGTCCCTGACCATAGCCCTGGCCAAACCAACCGCCAGAACCAATGCTTATAAGGGCTTGATCGACATTCCACGTATCCCCGTAACGGGCATCTTCTTCTGGTTGAAAGAAAGTGGTAATCCGATCTTTTTGATAGTCTGCCAGGTAAGGGAAGTCAAAAACTGCAGAAACAGCCAAAAAAACGATAATAACGGCCGCAAAAATCAAAAGGTATTTCGTTTTCAGCCCGCTGATCCATAACATCGCGAACCAGATGACCAGGATTACGATGCTGGTGCTGAGGTTTGGCTGGATCATAATCCAAATCACAATCCCACCAGTCAATAACAGACTGCGCCCAATTGTCCAGAAATTGTTAATTTTGGTTATATTCTTGGCAAAAAAACGTGCCACTACGATGATGATCACAATTTTTGCTATCTCTGCAGGTTGTACGTTAACCAAACCTACTGTCAACCAGCGGGCGGCACCAAATGTGACCTGATCCAACACATAGACGACGACCAGCAATAGCATAGTGATGACATACATTGGTTTGATCAGCGTCTGCCAGATATGATAGTCATATCCTGCCACAACAAAAAGAACGACCAGCCCAATAACCAGAAAGATAGCTTGTCGCTGTGCATGATCGATCAAGTCAGGGTTCCCAGCGATTGCAGAACTGATCAGCGCCACACCAAAGATGGACAGTAACAAGACTGCCGCGAAAAGCGAAAAATCGAATCTTCGCCAGATTTCTTTTGTGTTCATAACAGCCTGAACTTCTTCACCCGGTTAGTTAAGATCTGAATTTCCCCATCTTGCAGACAAATTTCCATGGGCGAATCTTTCTGCATTTTTCTGGGGATTTTAACCGCCACACCCGCCAGAAAAATCGTCCCACCGCCATATTTTAACAGACGAATCTTTCCCTCTGTATTGCCGCTGCAAACGGCGCACACTGTACCAGCCACGCTTCCCCAAATGACCAGAGACCCGGAAACTATCACTTCCGCGTCCCCAGGAATATCTCCAAGGATGACCGCGTTACCGTCGACTGCCAGCCTCTCACCAGGTTCAATTTCCCGGTTGATCCAATGGGACTGCGAAAGTTCTAACTCAACCTGTTCTTCAGCATCTTCAGGGTTTTCGGTCTTAATAGTAGTGGAAATGCCAAAACTTCGGGCGGCGGACAATGTTACTGCCGATATGCTGAGCACCGCCCACAAACAGACGCCCTCATCAGCGAGGTCTCGCAGCAGTTTCACTAATTGATCTTCCGTCCAGTCAGCTTCCCCCACATCTATGGCGATGCGTCCTCCTTTGAAAAACTGTTCCTGTGTTTGAATCCTGGATATCAAGGCGTCCCGCTGCTGGTACCATCGAGCAGCCGGCAATAGAATCAATACCCCACCCTTGATACCCCTTACGATTAAATCATCCCTGCTCATCCGCTGTTTCTGCTGATCAATGCGCCTGCGATGTCAAAGTATCCGCATCCGCTGCTTTCAATTCGAAATACGCATCAATCACTTTTCGTACGATGGGGGCTGCCAGTGTGGATCCCTCTTTGCCATTATAAGCAAAAGCCATAACCACGATTTCCGGGTCATCATAAGGTGCGTATCCCACAAACCAGGCATGCGCTGGCCAACCGCCAGCCCCTTCGCCACACAAATTATTGGCACGGGCAACGTCATCACAATACTCGGCTGTACCAGTTTTGCCTGCCACTTTATTATCATCGCCCAAAAACTCAACACCGGCGGTTCCACCTGGTTGGGTGACCATTTCCATACCTTTTTTAGCCAGTTCAATCACCCATGGCTGAACCGTTTTCTTTTCGCCTGTGGGGATATTATCTTCAAACTCACTGATCATCGGGTCCTTGGTGATGTCCCAGAGTACCGTGGGTTCAAATTGCTGCGTGACCGTTCCATCAGAAGCCACTATCTTATCAATGACGGAAGGCAGCATGTGTTTTCCGCCATTGGCGATGGTGGCAATGGAATTGGTCACCTGTAGCGGGGTCGCCAACACATATCCCTGACCCACTGCAGCTAGGTAGGTGTCACCGGTCGCCCAGTTCTCACCCAGGTTCAGGCGTTTCCAGGTGGGAGTTGGCACCAGTCCATCAGTCTCTCCTGGGAGTTCAATCCCGGTTAGGGAACCATACCCCAATGCTTTGGCATATTCTCCCAGGCGCAAGATACCCAGGCCATTACCTTCGATCTCGCCTTCGTAACCGCCTGTGACCTTATACCAGTAGACGTTGCAAGACCAGGCGATCCCATGCAAATAATCCACCGGGCCGTGGCCATCCCGATTCCAACAGTAATAGGTTTGTTCGCTTCCCGGATCGTTTTCGTAAAACCTTTGGACGAGGGAAATCGTGCCTGGGTCCTCCACGGTATATTCTGGAGTGACAACCCCTTCATTCAGGATGCCCAGTGCGGAAGCCATTTTATACACAGATCCCGGGGGCAACTCCGCCGAGATCGCCTGGTTCATCAGAGGTTTGGCTTCATCGAGACTAAGTTGGTTGTAGTAATACTCGGGAATATACTGAGACATGCGGTTGTTCTCGTAATTCGGAAATGATACCATTGCAATAATCTCGCCTGTCTTTGCGTCCATAGCGATTACTGAACCGCTGTTACTCAGGGTATACCCCAGATAAGTGTTCCAGTCATCCAGGTTCATGATCAGGGCGTCCCTCGCGGCAGATTGCAGCCGGGTATCAATGGTCAAATAGATATCCTGACCGGGTACCGGTTCGATTGGTTCTTCCAGATTACGGACAATTTCGCCACCGACGGTAACCTCAACGATACGTTTGCCATTGGTTCCGCCCAGCACGTCCTGCATGGTGTTTTCAATGCCCGCATAACCCACCTTGTCGCGGCCTGAGACAAAGCCTAATTCGGTGTAATAGTCCAACAGAGCTTCCGGGACAGGTCCCAGGAACCCAATGATCTCGGCAGTGACGTTTCCCGTGGGATATTCTCGGATGGATTCGATCTCGACATCGATCCCAGGCCAATCCATGGCTTTTTCCTTAATTGCCATGGCAACTTCTTTGGAAACGTCACATTTCAGGCGGGTTGGTTGAAAAGGCCAGTTGGTATTTGCGATGTAGACGATTTGCTCAATTCCCAGGGTGGTGTAACACGGTGTGAAACTGGCGGCTGTGGCTGTGTCCACGACGCCATTGCTGACCGGAATTTCAAGCAGCTCCGCCAAATCCGCGTAAATTTTCCTCACCGCTCCTTCAGCGTCAGGCAATTCCGCGGGAGTCACCGTGATATTGTAAGAGGGAATGTTCCTGGCTAATACCACGCCATTGCGGTCATAGATCATGCCACGCTGGGTGGGATCACTGATTTCCTGGGTGCGGTTATCTTCAGCCTGGGCACGGTAGTCAGCGCCATTGATGATCTGGTAGCTGAAAAGCTGAAAGATATAATATACAAACACCACCGCAAGCAGCATAAAAATCCACTTGAAGCGGGAGATGTTAATCGTAGGTTTTTCGTATCGGTTATTGTTCATATTTCCAATCCTACCGGATAGAGATTCCTGGTCATTTCCTGAACCAGGGCATGGACAGGAATGGCCAGTAACATGTTCAGAAGCACACTGGGCAGGACAATATTAGCGAACACCTCCGCCCAGGAGAAGGAGACGCCTTGAACGAACAACCCAATCAGGTATAACCCATGCTGGAATAATGTTCCAAAGAATGTCAGCACGAACATGGATAATAATGGAGTTTGCCATACCCGCATTTTCAAACTGGATGCCACCAGGAATATCACCATATACACAATCAGGGGCAGGAATAAAGGCATGGCTGAGATAAGGCTGATGATCAATGCGAATAGCAGCACCACCATCCATGAGTAGCGCTTATTCTGATGCAGACTCCAGGCAGCAACAAACAGCAATATCACATCTGCCGTGCCGGAAAGTAAAGGAATGCGGCTGACAATACCATATTGAAGTATCATGGCGATGATAAATCCCAGGCTACTGACCAGGTATGACAACATCGTGAAGGTTCCTTCTATGGGATAAGTGGCGTGATGTCCACAGCCTCAAAATTGGTAATGACCAAAACAGCACCGATGCTGGCAAAATCAACAATCGGTTGAACCGAACCGGTCTTGAATAGCGTGTTTTGCGAACTTTGCATGCTCAAAACCTGACCCACAAATATATTTGGGGGGTAATTCCCCCCTAAACCTGAAGTAAGTAACACATCTCCGATTTGTACTTCAGCGTCCTGCGGGACCATGTCCAGGGCAATCTCACCGGTCACTGATCCAAGAATCTGCGCTTCCACCTTGGCGGTCTGTAAACGCACATTCACCACGGATTCGGCATCGCTGATCAATTGTACGCGCGCGGCATTTGCCACCACGGCATCAATGCGGCCCACCAATCCCTGCTGGGTTACGACCGGCATGCCATGCCGAATGCCATCGTTGGATCCTTTATCGATGATGATGTACTGCAGGTATGGGCTGATTTCGCGACCGATCACCGTCGCAGCCGTGTATTCATGCTGCGGGTTGGTGCGGGCAAAATCAAGCAGGGTGTACAAAATTTGAGCCTGGCTCAGGTTCTCCTGCAGCTCCACAATCTGGCTTTGGAGTTGGGAAACTTCATCTTCCAACTGGGCATTGCGCTCACGCAGGGTAGCCATGTCCCGTGGGGAGGTAAAAAAGTCCCGAAAAGCCAGGTAGCGCTGGGAAAGCCAGCTTTGGGTGGAGATCATGGGACTTAACGTGAAACTGAATATTTGAGTCAGAAATCCTGAGATTGCCAGAAACAGGACGCCAACCACAATGACGACAATAACGATATTTCGTAAATTTTTGGTGTTTAGAAATTTTTGCATGATGTTCAGACTGGATAACTTGAGCACCTATCGACAAGGTGCCTGGTCAGCCAGGAAGGCTCGAGTATGGATCCCGTTCTATCCCAACCAGAAGTTGTTCGTACTCTTCCAAGTCGTCCAAAACGATGCCACAACCTCGGGCAACACAGGTCATTGGATCTTCAGCCACCCAGACGCGTACGTGAATTTCGTTGGCGAGCCGGTCAGCCAACCCCTGTAGCTGCGACATTCCGCCAGCCAGACAGATGCCGTTATCCATCAAGTCAGAAAGAATTTCTGGCGGAGACTCGTCCAAGGCATCTTTGATGGTATCAATAATCACCTGAACAGAGGCTGCCAGGGCTTCTCGAATTTCAACCGAAGAAATTTCAATCGCTTCAGGCAGTCCTGTGATCAGGTTTCTACCCCGGACGTCTACGGTTTTTTCCTCTTTTAGAGGATAGGCAGAGCCAATGGCGATCTTTACCTTTTCAGCCATCTGCTCGCCAATAAACAAATTGTATTTGCTGCGGATATATTCGATAACATCCTGATCCAGCTCATCCCCCGCCACCCGCAGGGAGCGCGAGATTACCACACCACCCATGGAGATGATTGCCACCTCGGTGGTGCCACCGCCAATATCGACGATCATGTTGCCATAACCTTCATTAACCGGCAGCCCGGCACCGATGGCAGCCGCAGCCGGTTCGTGGATCATATAGGTTTCACGGGCACCGGCAGACATCGCGGCATCGTACACCGCGCGTTTTTCGACTTCGGTCGCTCCGGATGGGATGCCTACCACCACCCTGGGCCTGGGAAACGGAACAATGCTGTGCTGGTGTGCCTTATCGATAAAGTATTCGAGCATGGCCTGGGTGATATCGTACTCCGATATTACACCATCGCGCAGCGGGCGCAGGGTAACCACATTGGCAGGAGCCCGCCCCACCATTGCTTTGGCGGCTGCTCCTATTTTGAGCGGTTCCCGGGTGCGTTTATCAATTGCCACCCAGGAGGGTTCATTGATTACAATTCCCTTTCCCCTGACAT
This sequence comes from Anaerolineaceae bacterium, assembly GCA_049302815.1. GTDB lineage: Bacteria > Chloroflexota > Anaerolineae > Anaerolineales > Anaerolineaceae > Mesolinea. Next base: position 15,165 of record JBAQMM010000084.1, read on the forward strand.
TTACAAGCGTATTGGCTGTACCAAGGTCAATTCCGATATCAAGGGAAAATAAACCTAACAGCCAATTTATAGGGTTGAACGCCAAATTGTTTTCTCCAGTAATTGGATCAAAGTCCAGTATTAATCGAGGGAATTATAACATACTCAAATTATGTATAAGCCGTACGCGAAACGTTCCGGGGAATGGCAGCCTCAACCCCTAGATTATTATAACAACCGGAGAATCAAGGTTAAACTAAAAGGACTGAGCCCTGTTCAGCTCAGAACCCAGTCCTTTGTCCTTATTTAATTCTTGTCCAAGATTCGGGGGCACACTACATTATGTGACAGCCTCTCATATTATGCGTAGACTATGGATTCGTGAGCACTTTACTGTAGTCTATCGTTCCTCCATCTCCTGGTTGGCCGCTATCTTGCCACCAATGTTGGGTGTGGTTATGACCGCGCAAAACCTTACCCCCACAATCAACTTTTTCTTGAAACATCACATCCGAAACAGAAGTTTTATCGTATTGCATCAGCCAGGGATTATCACCCACACTGTATCCAAAGTAACTAGCATAATCAATGACATTGTTGCAACTACAATAGGTGCTCCAAAAATTTAATCCAAATTGATCCATTGACCGGGAGGGATTTGTGGAGCCATTATAGTTTGCATTCCAACCCCGATAGCCACTCCCTTGATCAGAAATGCTATTATTGTAAGTGACCGTGGTCAACCCATAATAACCCTTTGTGGCTGCATAAACGGGTGTGAAAAGCAAAAACAAAACTAATGTCGTAGTTATCCACTGCCAAAACATGGCGGGGTTTCTGAGTGATTTCCATATTATCCCCTATTCTTCTTCCAGGTAGGTGAGAATCTCCGCTGGAGGTGCGTCCACTTTCTCAAATGTAACATACGTTGTCCTCTGCTTGAGCACTCTTTCGCCACTTGGATAAACGTAATACTTCTCAGCCATGAACGGCAAACCAGTAGCTTTCAAATAAGAATACTGGTGGATTGTCTCCGAAATTTGTGTCGGGGATTTGCCAAATGTCACGGGTGGGTCATATCTATCACTCCGTGAGAAGACAACGACCGCTTCCCCATCCACCTCAGTTTCAAAAAGATCCAAATCTTGCCCATCTTCTACCCTGATGGTTAATGCATCAAAGTTCAGGCGTCCCAATGTGTGTAATTGGTAAGCTTCTTGCTCTGATGTTAATGTTGGAAAGGTAAGATTGGTCACAACACCATTCCTGAATACGACTATTTGGGTCGTGGCAGGGTCCCCAGTATCGTCAATAGTCACTTCTTCAACTACGTAATCTTCATCGTTCAAAAAGAGCCACTTATCCGTGACAGATTTTGTGGGAACTGGTGTACCATCAGGTAAAACCGAACGAGGGTCGGAGAGAAAACTTTCATTTTCATATGCAATGTGCAACCAACCTGGCGTCAGATAAATCTCCCCTGCCTTTGCCGTCAATTCCTCCCCATAGGCAGCTATTTGCTCTACTGTCATTTCCACCTGCGCTGTGGCATTCTCTTCTTTTGTAACCTGACCTGGTTCATCAGCTGATGTGTCCTCGATTACAACTTGGGGCTCCGCTATCTTTACTTCCGCTTGGACAGGTTTATCCGAATGAAAGAAAAACAGTACCGCTACAGTAATTACTCCAACCACAGCCACAACGTAAATGAGGGTCCGTTTTTTCAACATGGTATTTAACTCCTTTTTCACTTAGGGCATTCATTTTTGTCAGCCTGCTTGAATGGCCAGTTAACAGAATTTTCAAATTAATCTTGCACCTCCTATCTAAAACGTAATCATATGGATCAATCACCTATACTATAGCACATCGGGTATTAAGCCAGCGTTAAGTTAGGAGGAAAATCTTAAGACAAAGGCAACCAAACAGAAAATATGCTTCCTTTCCCAGGTGTACTTTCCACTCCTATACGACCGCCAAGCAGTTGAACGCAATGAAAACATATTGCCAGCCCCAAACCAGAGCCACCCTGGTGGCGATCGCGCGAGCGGTCTACCCGGTAAAAGCGCTCAAAGATATGAGGGAGCTCTTCAGTCGGGATGCCAATGCCAGTATCCTGTACCTGTATAATCGCCTCATTCCCCTGGACCTGTCCGCTGATCATTACTGAGCCACTAGGGTGATTGTAACGTATCCCATTCTCAATCAAATTGCTGACCGCCAGGGTTAGTATGTGTTCATCAGCCAGGATGGTGACCTCCCCGCTAACCTGCAGATCAAGAGTAATTTGGTTGGATTGAGCCAGTGGTTTTAGCTCTTGCACTACTTCGGTCAGG
>JBAQMM010000085.1:0-5174 GCA_049302815.1 Anaerolineaceae bacterium
TTTTACAAAAAGAAATTTAGACGCAATTGCCCTGTGTAGGTCACCCTTTCAGGGTACTGTCAGGCTGGAAGCCTGACCTACATTGGCTCTTGGAAGAATATAGGCCACATTTCCAAGGTGTCAGAGGCTGCCTCAAAAGTCAGGTTTTTGCTTTTTAGACAGTTCATTGTGGGAGAGCATCACAAAAAATGATACCCTTCCGCGGTCAATATCCCAAAATATGCCCGAAATTAAGCGTCAAGTGGGGTAACAAAAAAAGACGGTTTACTTTTGGGACAGCCTTCTACATCAACTCTTACCGAAATTAATTCAATAATTTGATAAATTCCTGGGTCATATGCGCTGTGGCACCCCAGATTTTTTCCCCGTCAAAAAGCTGGTAATAGAAGATTTCGTAGGATTTGCCTTCATAAATCCGGGTACTGGTGTAGTAATTATCAGGGTCTGCCAGCCAGCTGAGCGGAACTGTAAACGTCCTGGCAACCTCACCCGGAAAGATGCGCAAGTCATAAGGCCAGGGAATAATTCCAATCACCGGGGTGACCAAATAGTGCGAGATCAACCCCAGGGCCGGCAGCTTACCAAGCACTTGGACGTTTTCAGGGCGGATGCCGACCTCTTCCCAGGCTTCCCGCAGGGCTGTGGCGACCAGGTCTTCATCCCCTACCTCCCAGCTTCCGCCGGGATAGGAAACCTGACCCTGATGAGCAAGCACGCTATCGCTGCGGCGAGTGTACAGCAATTGCCATTCATCCCGCTCAAACAAGAGGGGCATCAACACCGCCGCAGGTTTGTATCCTTTCGGATCAAAGCCGTTATCGCCCATGAACTCACGGCGCGGGTTCTGCGCCATCAAGTTCAATCGTTGCGATAAATCCTCTGGAAGGGAAATCGGGGCGGTCATTCCTCTTCAGCCTCTGCGCTTTCAAGCAGTTCCTCATCCAGCTGGTTGACCGAACGACCAAACAACAGGTAGCCGGTGTGCGCCACCATCCGGTCAGTCGGGCGCAGCCGGTCCCAATCGGTCTTGAAATAGCGCAGCAGGATCTCACACACTTCTATGAAGGCAAACCTGGACTGCTTAAGTGCCTGCAGGCATTTGGACACCTGGTTAACCGTGGGCACCAAAATACCCAAGTAACCACCGCCCTTCAGGCTCGCTTTGGATTGCTCTATGTAATCATAGGGGTTGGGCAGGTCAAGAAAAACCGCGTCCATCCCGCGCTCGCAAAATCCATCGGCAGCATCGCCGAGTTTGAATTCCACCCGATCCTGGAAGCCAAGCTTGCTCAGGTTGGCTGAGGCGAGCTTTTGAACTTCCGGCTTGCGCTCATAGGAAACGACCCTACCTGTCTCACCCACCATATACGCAAAGGCTGTGGTGAGCCCGCCCGAACCGGTACCGGCTTCAAGCACACGCCTTCCCGGTCCCACACCCATCACGAGCAGGAGGTAGCCGATATCCTTAGGGTACATGATCTGGGTGGTGCGCTTGGTCTCACGGATCAAATCTGCCAGGCCGGGTTGGAACAGGTAAAATGGGTTGCCCATATGAGATTGCAGGCGTGTTCCCCAAGGCTGCCCGATGATATCATCATGCCGGATGACCCCCCGGTGAGTCTGCAGCACTTCCCCGGATTTCAACAGCAATATATGGCTTTTATAACCGCTCCCCTGGAGTTGAACCAGGTCACCCTCGTTGGCAGTGTCGCTCATGCCTTTTTCCTGGGCTTGACGTCGATCAAACTCAACCAGTGACCCACAAACAAGAAGACTACGCTGCCCAACACACCCCCACCCAGATGCAATTGACCGATATCCAGGAAACCGATCCCCCAGGCAGTGGCAGCCAGGTGACCCAGCCAAAATCCCACCCAACTCAGGCCAATGTACAGTAGCAGCTTCCAAAATCCGCCGTCCCGCCAGAGGTGGAATAGGGCGCCCAGCAATGTCGCGAAAATCCATCCAAACAAAATAGAGGATATGTTCATAGTCTTCCTTAACTTATCTCAGTATCACTGGTGAGGAACATCCGAATTTCACCGCCCCCCAGGCGGCGATCCCCAGCGTAGATGACCTAACGTCGACCAGCAGTGATGTCCCGAAGAGATTTTTCAAACCTCACAATAATATCATCATTAGGCAACACCTGGCAAGATGCCTGGCCGACCTGACTCCGGAATGAATTTTGACGTCAAACTTACAATCCAGATCCGGCGTCTTCCTGCTGATATCGCCGTCCACGCTGCCGCTCGTGGCAACGTACACCAGAGGTTTCTTTGGGGTTACCCTTACACCCATTGTAACTGTAACGTAGGGGCTTTTATGGTTATAATTTCTGCACGAAAGGATTATCATGTTTTGTGACACGCATTGCCATCTCGATTTTGATGTGTATGACGCTGACCGGCAAGAGGTCGTAGAGCGCGCCCGAGCCGCGGGCATTGCCTTTATCATCAACCCGGGCATCGACCTGGAATCCTCCCAAAAAGCCCTCCAACTGACTCTGCGTTATCCGGGCTTCATTTATGCGGCTGTTGGCATTCACCCCAATTACGTTGGCACCTGCGCTGAAAACACCCTGCCAGACCTGCGCATCCTGGCTCAAACGCCAGGTGTCGTGGCAATCGGAGAGATAGGGCTGGATTATTACCGGCATTACGCCGACCCCGCCCAACAGCGCCAGGTTTTCCTGCAGCAGCTCGAACTCGCCAGCGGAATGCAGCTGCCGGTAGTCATTCATGACCGCGACGCGTCCCAGGACCTTGTCCCCATTCTGACCGACTGGTACCATGGGTTGCCTGCGGAAAGCCTGCTGAAGCAACACCCGGGCGACCTGCACGCGTACAGCGATAACCTTGAGATTGCCCTGCCCCTGGCAGAGCTAGGTTTCTGCTTTGGCATCGGCGGACCAATCACCTACCAGAACGCGGAGGAACGCCGGCAGGTTGCTGCCGGACTCCCTCCCGATAAGATTCTTTTGGAAACAGACGCGCCTTTCCTCACCCCCCATCCCTACCGGGGAAAGCGCAACGAGCCTGCCTACATTCCCTTAATGGCAGCAGAGCTCGCAAAATTGCACGGAAAAACCGATGGGGAAATTGGTCAAATCACCACTGCCACAGCAGCAACCCTTTTCAGTCTGAAATTGCCAGGCAAGCCGGCGTGAGCTTGCCCATCTGGCGGTCTTGTACTATTTCGGGTTTAATTTGTACTCCGGCACAAAGGTCTGCGTACTCATCGGCGGGCGCACGTAATTGTCATCCGTCTGCCTGGGGGGCAGCTGCATAGGTTCGGGTGTGAGGTCTTCATATGGGATCATGCTCAACAGGTGGCTGATGCAGTTCAGCCGTGCCATTTGTTTATCATCAGAGTTGACCACATACCAGGGGGACTGTTTGGTGTCGGTATAGCGGAACATTTCGTCCTTGGCTTTGGAGTATTCCACCCATTTGGTTCGGGAAGCCAGGTCAATCGGGCTTAACTTCCAGCGGCGGGTTATATCGTTCATACGCGCCTGAAAGCGGCGCTCCTGTTCTTCGTTGCTGACTGAGAACCAGTACTTGATCAGAATGATGCCCGAGCGGATCAGCATGTTTTCAAACTCCGGTACGGAGCGGAAGAACTCCCGCACTTCATCTTCAGTGCAGAAACCCATCACCCGTTCAACCCCGGCGCGGTTATACCAGCTGCGGTCAAATAACACCATTTCCCCCGCAGCAGGCAGATGCTGCACATAGCGCTGGAAATACCATTGGGTTTTCTCACGTTCGGTGGGAGTTGCCAGCGCGACGACGCGCACAATGCGGGGGTTCAGTGTCTCGGTGATGCGCTTGATCGTGCCCCCCTTGCAGGCGGCATCCCGCCCTTCAAACAGGACCATCACTTTCAAGCCTTTCTCTTTGATCCAGCCTTGTAGCTTCACCAGTTCAATTTGCAGTATTTCCAGTTCCCTTTCATATTCCTTTGTAGTCAAGGTCGGCTTGGTCTGTGAGGCTTCCGACACGGGGGGGTTTTCGGCTCGTTTTTCCTGTTCGGATTTCGCAGGCTTCTTGGGCTCACCTTTTTCAACATATTTACCATTTTGTTTGGACATGTTTGCCTCTCAGTATTTGGAACAAAGTAATACGATGATAAACAGAACAGGCAGCGGTTTCTCGCTCGTCAGTGACTTTATTATAACCAATTACTATATCATCTCAATAAAACGGGGAAAACGAAAAGAAACTGAAGCCTATTAATTTTTAGCACAGGCTGTTAAAATTCCCATATCAGGTTAGACAACCTTGACCTGAACGCCATACAAGACGAAAACGCGCGGGAATTGATCAGGCAGTTATTGAACCTGGTGGAAAAATTATCTGCGCACTTGCGCGATGCACAGGGTATCATGCGCAAAGGGATTATCCGGTGGTACAGGCATTGGTTTGTGATGATGCGCCTCAGTTCAACTGGCTGGGTCAGGAGATGATGTTATGCTGGGTACACGATGGCAGACACTACAAGAAGTTAATGCCTGTGGTTGCATTGCATCGCGCATTACTGGATGAGTTTCTGAAACAGTTCTGGGAGTATTACCACCAGTTGTTGGACTACTGTCAAAACCCGACAGCGGAAGAGCATCTGCGATTAGAGACTGTATTTGATGACTTATTCTCAAACCACACTGGATATGACGCATTGGATCAAAGGATTGCCAAAACAAAAGCCAAGAAGGACAGCTTGTTATTGGTATTGCAATATCCCGAACTCCCCTTACATAACAATGTCCCGGAACTGGGAGCGCGGCAGCGAGTACGAAAACGGGATGTCAGTTTCGGACCGCGTACTGAAGACGGGGTGAAAGCCTGGGATACTTTCGAGACCCTTGCCGAGACAGCAAAAAAAGTTGGGCATAAGTTTCTACCGCTATCTTAATGACCGCATTTCTGGCACGTACCAAATCCAACCTTTAGCTGACTTGGTTTCGTTACGGGCTATTGAACTCAATTTGGGTTGGTCCTTCCTGATATCTTAGCTCTACCCCTATTTATTGAGATGATACGGCCAGGGCAATTGCATCTTATTGTCTGGCAATAAAACAAGCTTTTTTTGCCATTTTTGTGTTCAATTTTTACACCTCACTCAAACTTTATCAGCAAGTGAGCCACATATGACAGCCATCGTGATCATAA
>JBAQMM010000086.1:0-6170 GCA_049302815.1 Anaerolineaceae bacterium
CTCTCTCTTCGCCAGCAAATCTACTAAGAAACTCTTTGGCCAGAGGGGATGGGTTCTAAATGCAAACCCAACTGGGCTGCTCTGCGTTGCAAATTGCGAATTGACCGAGCTTGATGCTGTTTATCATAATAACTGCCCCAAGGTCTCGATAGGGCTCTCGCCGTAGAAGCATGAAGTAAATAATACGAGCCAGTCTATGGGCAGTGGCAGTGATGGCAACAGGGGCACTGTGTTTGGCGCGAATCCGGCGATAAAAAGCTCCTGAAGCGCTCTGGCTGCGTGCCAGACTTTGAGCAGCTCTCCGAAGAGCAGTATTAGCGCGGTTTTTTGTTTTCTTGGTACTGCGACTCTTGACCTCTCCCCCCGTTATTTTATTATTGGGTGCCGCTCCTAACCAGCAAGTGAAATGCTTAACAGTCGGCCATTTACTCATATCCGTGCCGATCTCGGTCAATTTGGTTTGGGCGCTCAAGGCTTCGAGGTCATCAATCTGTGTAAGATCCACCCCGGTCATGCGATACAAAGCCTGTGACAAGTCAAAAGAGGGGTGATTCTTGCTGCGCTTGGTCTTGTACGATTCTGGTACAGGAGTACCAGGCTGATCAGGTAATTCAAATTGACTATACCTGGCTTCTAATTGGCAATCACAAGCCTGGATTTGCTGATTGTAGAAATCATAAAGCTCGACGGCTTGCTGTAGAACGAACAGATGTTCCGAGCGGTAATTCCCTTCCAACGATTTGGCTATATCTTCTTTGCTTTTCTTGCAATGCCCGTCTCGAAATTGAGCCAGTATAGAAGGGCGGCACTCGCCAGCAATAATAGCACGAATGATCTCCATACCGGTGACCCCAGTGATGTCACTGATTACATTGGTCAACTTAATGTTCATCAATTCCAAAGCCTTTTGCATAGGTTGTATGTGCGAAGCGCGATACTTCAATAGCATATCTCGATGGCGTACCAAGCTACGTAGCACGCAAATATCCTCGGGAGGACGGAAGGATGACTGTAATAAGCCACATGCATGCAGTTGTTGGATCCACTGACAGTCCAGGACATCGCTCCACCGCAACTGGTGCGAAAAATTGCATCGCAATACTACAAACCCCCATTATCCGCCAAAATCCGTGCAAATGATGCAAAACTGCAAATCGCAGTGAATACCAACCTACCCAAGCGCACCGGCAAAAGCTATAATCAAATCCGGTAAACCATAAAAGAGGAAAACACTATGACTGCTGCGCTCGATTTTCAATCGATCATCTTCAACCTTCAAACCTACTGGGCAAACCAGGGTGCGCTCATCTGGCAGCCCTACTACTTACAGGTCGGTGCCGGCACCATGAACCCAGCCACCTACCTGCGGGTGCTGGGTCCGGAGCCTTGGAAGGTGGCTTATGTGGAGCCTTCCGTCCGCCCGGATGACGGGCGTTATGGCATCAACCCCAACCGGCTGCAGCAACATTACCAGTTCCAGGTGATCCTCAAGCCTGACCCAGGCAACCCCCAAGAGTTGTACTTGGATTCCCTCCGAGACATAGGGATTGACCCCCACCAGCATGACATCCGTTTTGTGGAAGACAACTGGGAGTCCCCGGCGCTGAGTGCCTGGGGGCTGGGATGGGAAATCTGGCTGGACGGTCAGGAGATCACCCAGTTTACCTATTTCCAACAGGCAGGCGGTGTGGTTCTGGACGTGCCTTCGGTCGAAATCACTTATGGGTTGGAACGGATCGCCATCGCGCTGCAGAAAGTGCGCGACTTCAAGCAGATCCGCTGGAGCCCGCAGCGCACTTATGGGGATGTCAACCAGGTGGCGGAACGCGAACACTCGACTTACTACTTTGAGGTCGCCAACGTCCCCCGCCTGCGGCAGATGTTCAGCCTATTTGAAAGCGAAGCCGACCTGGCGTTGGAACGGGGACTGGTGCTACCGGCATACGACTACATCATCAAATGCTCACATACTTTTAACGTGTTGGACGCCCGCGGTGCCATAGGGTTCACCGAACGCCAGGCGCTGTTTGGAAAGATGCGCGAACTTTCGCGGCGGGTGGCGGAAGCCTACCTGGCACAACGGCAGGGAATGAACTTCCCGTGGCTGGAAGCCAACCAACCTGAACTTAAGCTGGACGCACAGCCCATGCCTACTGCTATGACGGAAACCGCGGATTTGCTGCTCGAAATCGGCACGGAAGAATTGCCGACTGCTGATCTGGAATCTGCCCTGACCCAGTTGAATGAGGGTATCAACCTGGTGCTGTGCAACGCGCGGCTCAGCCACGGCGGGATAATCGTCCAAGGGACGCCGCGTCGGCTGGTAGTGTTTGTGGAAAACCTGCAAACCTACCAGGGAGATCGGGTGACCGAAGTCAAGGGTCCGCCAGCAGAGCGGGCTTTCGACACGGAAGGGAAACCGACCAAAGCTGCCGAGGGCTTTGCCCGCAGCCGCGGGGTGGACGTGTCTCAATTGCTGGTGCGGAATGTGGATGGTGGCAACTATGTGATTGCAGAGGTGTCCGAAAAGGGCAAATCCACCATCGAAATTCTCTCGACGTCGCTGCCGGATATGTACGGTCTGATTCGCTTTACCAAGACGATGCGCTGGAATGCCACTGGCACCAGCTTCTCACGCCCGGTGCGCTGGTTGGTGGCACTCCTGGGCGAGGCTGTGGTTCCTTTCAACTTTGCCGGCTTACAAACCGGGTGCACTACTTTTGGTATGCGATTTTCAAGCAATCCCTCCCAGGTATTAAACAGCCCGGATGAGTATTTGGGCTACCTGGCTGACCAGGGAATCGTTTTGGACCCGGCTGAACGAAAAGCCAAAATCTGGCAGCAAGCCCTCAACCTGGCAAAACAAACCGGTGGGACGCTGGCGGATGACCCGGACCTGTTGGAGGAAGTTGCCAATCTGGTGGAAAGACCCACCTCCCTGCTTGGCACCTATGAGAAACGTTATCTTGACGCATTGCCGTCGGACGTTTTGATCGGTGTGATGAAAAAGCATCAGCGCTACTTCCCGGTATTGGACGGCAAGGGAGCCCTGACCCAGTATTTCATCATCGTGCGCAATGGCGATGACCAATTTGGCGAGGTGGTCGTGGATGGCAACTTGCAGGTGATCCACGCCCGCTTTGCGGATGCCGAGTTCTTTATCCGCGAGGATAAGGAAAAACAACTGGAGCAGTTTGTTCCGAAACTGACTCAGCTCACCTTCCAGAAGGAGTTGGGATCGATGCTGGACAAGACCCAGCGGATTCAGACGCTGGTAAGCGAGATTGGCGCAGCCTATAACCTGACCCCTGAGGAGCAAAAAACTGTCGATCGGACTGCCCTGCTGTGCAAGGCGGATCTGGCAACAGCCATGGTGGTGGAAATGACTGAGCTGCAGGGCGTCATGGGCAAGTATTACGCCGCCCTTTCCGGTGAGGCTGAGGCGGTTGCCCGGGGCATTTTTGAGCATTATCTGCCCAGAAATGCCGATGATACGCTTCCCACCGAGCAGGCGGGAATGCTGGTCGGCATTGCGGATCGGCTGGATTCCATCGCCGGCTTGTTCGCAGTTGGGCTGATCCCAACTGGGAATAAAGACCCCTTTGCCTTGCGGCGGGCCGCCCTGGGGCTGGTGCAGCTGCTAAGCGGGAAGGATCTGGATTTTAACCTGCGTTGGGGGCTTGAACAGGCTGGGAAAGCTCTACCGGTGGTTTTCAGCACACAGGCACAACAATCCGCCCTAGATTTTATCCGCGGCCGGCTGCGCGGGTTGCTTTTGGACCAGGGTTACCGCTTTGATGTGGTTGATGCGATATTAAAGAGCCAGGCATCCAACCCTGCCAAAGCCTCCCGGTACGCCAAAACGCTGAGCGAGTGGGTTGCCAGACCTGACTGGATGAGCATTCTGCCAGCGTACAGCCGCTGCGCGCGGATCACACGGGATCAGGAGGAATATTTTCTGGTAGATGCCACTCTGCTGGTGGAAATGGAAGAGCAGGCTCTATTTACGCAGCTGCAACTTGCTGAAGTGGCGTTGAGCGGTGGTGACGACCTCAACCTGGCAATGATGCAGGTGCACGATTTGGTTCCGGCAATCAATGCCTTCTTTGACAAGGTTTTGGTCATGGTGGATGACGAAAAAGTGCGGCAGAACCGCCTGGGACTGCTACAAAAGGTGGTGGCGCTGGTGCAACCGCTGGCTGACCTCTCGGCTTTGGAAGGTTTTTAAAGTACGCGCGCCCGGGTATGGGCGCGATTAAGATCATATTTATTTAGATAAAAAGACAATTGGTCAGCCGACGTTGATCAGTTGTTTTACTTTTTCTAGGCCTTCGCCGAGCGTCTTCCCGAGATAAATTCCTCCCAATTCGATTCGGGCTTTTTCATTATCATCAAAATAGTGACCAGCATAAGCCAACCTGGGTTTTCCGCGCATGTTGGAGAGGGCAACGGAAAAACCTTTCATCAGGTAGGCGGTATTCTCCTGGTTGACGGTTAGGACAATCAATTTGGGATGAACGATGGCCGAGTAGTCCAGCAAGTCGTCCACCGGCAGGTCCGGACCTAGATACTCTACGAAGTAGCCTTCCTGGCGGAGCAAAACAGCGAACATGAGCGAAGCCAGGTCATGTGATTCCTCGGGGCCGCAGCCCACCAGGATCATGGCTCCTTCCTTAATCACAGGCAGGTTTTGCATGATGCTCAACAGCTTGCCCTTGACGTAGCCTGAAGCCATGTGTTCGGTGGCGATCCGGATTTCACCGCGATACCAGGCTTCACCGAGCAATTCGAGGCTGGGAGCCAGGACTTCCTGAAAGATGGTCAGTAAATCGAAATACTTTTGGACGTTATCCATGATGGCATTGGCACGCCCCTCGTTATGGGCAACCATGGCACCAAACAACATTTCAGCATAGTCCCTGGGAGGGCGGGGTGGTTTCAGTTTGGGAGCTTCGGGGGTCACGTTTTGAATAGTTTCAGGCCACAAGCCTCTGTCTTGCGCCTGTTTGAACTGACCTACAACCTGGCTGATGCTTATGCCAGAATCCAGTTTGCGCTGCACCCAGAGGAGCAATTGGATATCCCGCTCGGAGTAAAGACGGTAGCCGTTGGGCATACGCATGGGGCTCAACAACTGGTAGCGGCGCTCCCAGGCACGCAAGGTGACCGGTTTTATGCCTGTGCGAGCCTGCACAACCTTGATGGTGTAGAAGGGCTCGTCAGAATAGGTCCCGATTGAGGTCATGCTTCCCTCTTTTCTCTGTTACTCAATTGTATCAACAATCTATCCATGAAGACAAGTTTGGCGGAGCGGAAAGCCCTCGTGCCGATCTGAAGAATTCGGGCAGCTGGCGGTGTGTTTGATGCCGGAGCCCGGCATGGCTAACATTGACATGACTTCCTGAGGCTTGCATTTTACCCATCCAACTCCTCGAAAAAATCTCTCTTGACTTTCTGACGGGCACTTGGCGGGGGCCAGGACTGCATGTAGAGGTCAACAGGTTGATCGTACAGGCGCATGAATAGCTTTGCGAGACCTTTAGGCTTTTCACCGCCGCCCTGGCTGGCATGGCAGGCGGCCGCGCGGGCTTGCTTTTCGGCAACCTCCTGGTAATTGATTTTTACATGGGTGGGAAAGCTGTGCCTGGCAATTTCCACAAGATCAATATCTCCCTGCTCGCCAGACTTGTGAGGATCCTTGCCGCTCAAGCGGAGAAAGAAGATCGATGTGCGAACAAGTCTCCTTGGCATGATGTGAAAGTAAAGCCCTGAGGGAACTGTGACTGCGCCCGAGGGTGTGGAACGAGCCAGTTCAAAAGCCTGCACGGTTGCTTCATGAATACGGATGTGGTCAGGATGGTGGTAACCGCCGATCGGATCAAAAGTCAAGACCACCTCAGGTTGGACTTCCCGGATGACGGCGGCGATTTTGTCCACAACCGCCTGAAGGGGCTGCGCGATCAGGGCCTGGGGATGAAAGTTGTCCGATGAGCCGGGCATGCCCGAATCACGGTAGCCAAGTAAAAAGACCTGCTTGAGCCCGAGCGCCTGGGCGGAACATTGCAATTCCTGCGAACGCAAGGCTGAGATAGTTTGTCCATCCTTGAGATAATCAGTGGAGACCAGACCCGCTTCGCCGAGTGTGGCGCAGGCCAGGAAAACTTCAACGC
>JBAQMM010000087.1:0-9100 GCA_049302815.1 Anaerolineaceae bacterium
GGTCGGCTCAGAAGGAAGGCGAAACGCGGCTGCAGCTGCTGCACCGCAACGCTTCCATTATCTCCAGCATCAGCGGTGAGATTGCTGCGCAGGCGAGCCAGGGCGTTCTGGTGATCGTCAGCAACCCGGTGGACGTCTTGACCTATGTGGCACTTAAACGCACCGGCTGGGAACGCAACCGCGTGATCGGCTCCGGCACAGTTTTGGACAGCGCGCGTCTGCGCTATGCCATCAGCCGAAATTGCGAGGTGGATATGCACAATGTGCATGCCTATGTGCTGGGAGAGCATGGCGACAGCGAGTTTGTCGCCTGGTCGATGACCCACATCGCGGGTATGCCGATCGAACAATTCTGCCCGTTATGCAGTCACTGCGGTAACTGGAAGGCGCGCCGGGGGGAGATTGAGCAGGAAGTGCGCGACGCGGCTTACCAGATCATCAACTACAAGGGCTCCACCCATTTCTCGGTTGGGATGGCACTGGTCAGGATCACTGAGGCGATTTTGCGCGGGCAGAACAGCGTATTATCCGTTTCCACCCTGCTGGACGGGGAATATGGGCTGAAAAATGTCAGCCTGAGCGTGCCTTCGATCGTTTCACGGGGTGGGGTGGAGCGGATCATCGAGGGAAAACTAAACGAACATGAGATGGAAGCCCTGACCCGATCGGCGGAGGTGTTGCAGAGCGCAGCACAGGAACTGGGATTGGGTTAGGTCATCGCTGAAGGAGGACTGATAAGCGATATAAAAAGGCGGTTTGAGGTGGAGCTCGAGCTTGTTCGGGGCAAGCCCAATAAGGCCTGAAAGCAAGCTATAATGATCTCAAAGCCATTGGTTTGTTGAAGGAGGTTAATCATGACCTGTAAACGCGTTAAATCATCGGGAGAGCCGGGGGAACGGAATTGCTGCCCCAACCCGGGAGGGGAACCATGCGGCCTGCCCTGGTGGGGAAGGCTGCTGGTAATCCTTGTGCCGATCGTGCTGCTGTGGTTATTTTCCCGCCCCCGCAAGGAAGCTCAGGAAAAACCACCTGTGCAGGAAGTGCTCAGAAAGGAGCCTGAGGCTGCTGGAAAGGCTGTGCCTGCGCCGGACCCTTCAGCTCAGCAGGACGATTTGACGCTGATAAAAGGGATTGGACCGAGGATCCAGGCTTGCCTGCGGGAAGCCGGCATCAGCAGCTTCGATCAGTTGACCAGATTGGACGCAGGGGAGATCAAGCAGATCATCACTGCGGCGGGGATCCGTCTTGGTGATACCGGCACCTGGCCTGAACAGGCAAGGCTGGCGGCACTTGGCAGGCTGGACGCGCTAAAGACCTACCAGGAGAACCTGTAGGTAATAGAGGGCTTGCTGCTGACCAGCTCTTAGCGCCCAAAAGTGAAAGCGGGGCAAGTTCCTCTACTGTAGCAAATTGTATAAAGAGTTGAATAGGGACCGCGGTCAAGTTTGCTTTGACAGATGTCCCTAAACTGCTTTCGTCCCATTCGTGACCTCTATGAGTTGACCTGCCAGCTTGGCTTCTTCCTCAACCGATTAACTGCAGAAGCGTGCTGATCGTGCCGCTTTCAAGCATGATGTAAATTCCCAGGGCAATGTAAACAATCGGAACAATCACTTTTTCGTATTTTTCCAGGGTTTTGGAGATCAAAGGAATGGTGGATAATTTGAATCCAAGGTAACAAAGCACGGCGGTTAAAATGGCAAAGACCACCATGGCGGTGATAATTTCGCCGACGGACAAAGTGGCAAAGTAAGGGATATATACGCCGAGGTTATCACCGCCAGAGGCGATAGTGATCAGGGCGATAGTCCAGAACAGGCGGCTGGATTCCCTGGCTTCCAACTTCTCAATAATCTCTTCTTCTTCGTTTTTCTCCTCCTCTTTTTTGCCAGCTTTTACTGCCACCTGGATTCCTAAAATAAGCGGGATCAATCCCAGAAGACCGACCATCCACTCCTGCGGGACAAAATGTAGCACAAATGCCGCCACCAGGCTTACGACGACCAGAATGGCGGTTCCCAAGTATTGACCGCCGATGATGTGCCCGATGCTTTTTCTTATTCGTGCCTGGGTGAAAATAATGGTCAGAATGAGGAGGTAATCGATGCTGGTCGATACAAATACTGCCACTGCGGAAAGAATTGTTTGGATCATAAAATGTCACCCGTTCTACTTAAGTTTATTATTTCGTTCAGACCAATTTTGGCCAATTCGTCAGTAAGGGAGTAATACACAATTTTTCCATCTCGGCGGTACTTTACCAGGGCGGATTTTCTCAATATGCGGAGTTGGTGGGAGACAGCTGACTTGGTCATATCCAGAAGTACTGCCAGGTCGCACACACACAATTCATGCAGTCTGAGCGCCACCAGGATTTGAAACCTGGTCTGGTCGCTGATTACCCGCAGGATGCTGATGAATCTTGCGAGGGACTCCCGATCTGGCATGGCGGCACGCACTTCCGCGACCCACTCCTGGTGGATCACATTACAATCGCAGACATCACCCAATCTTTTCACGCACCACCGCCTTGATCAACACCGTTATGCTTACACTAACCCACCTATTATAATTGAGCCATCATTCAACTGTCAAGATTCTACAGTCCGGGATCCTCTTCCCCTGCTTTATTTGGTGCCGCACTGTCCGGGTGGAGTGTACTTATTCTCTCAGTTGGAAAGAACAACATTGGCTTATCCGCAATATCGAAGGAAAACGGGTACGACCCTTTTGGATTCGGGCAGGATGGCTTTACAATAAGGGTATGCTTATCACAGAAGTGTATGCCAAAAGCATCCTCTCCAAATCGGAGGTTTATCCTTATGTGATCAATCCGTACACTGGCTGCCAGCATCATTGTTCCTACTGCTACGCCCGCTTCATGAAGCGTTTCAGCGGGCACAAGGAAGCCTGGGGAGAATTTGTGGACGTCAAGGTGAACGCGCCGGAACTGCTGAAGCGGGAAATCCTCAAAAAACGCCCAGACCGCGTGTGGGTCAGCGGGGTGTGTGATCCGTATCAGCCACTGGAAGCCAGGTACGAGCTGACCCGCCAGTGCCTGGAGATCTTGGCAGAACATGGCTGGCCGGTCAGCGTGCAGACCAGATCTTCGCTGGTTTTACGGGACATGGATATCCTCAAACAGGGAAGGGATTTTGAAGTCGGGTTCAGCATCCCCACGGCGGATGACCAGATCAGGCAGTGGTTTGAGCCGGACGCGCCGCCGATTGAAAGCCGGCTGAAGGCGCTGGATGAACTGCACAAGGACGGGATCAGGACGTTTGTCATGATCGCGCCAATCCTGCCCGGGGCGGAAGCCTTGCCGGAACAACTCAAAGGCAAGGTGGATCAGGTGATCCTGGACCGGATGAATTACCATTACGCGGACTGGGTGTATCGGAAGTATGCGCTGCAGGAATACCTGGAAGATGCCTGGTTTGATGCGGTGGAAGGAGTGCTGACGGAAGCCTTTGAGAGGGTGGGGGTCATCAGGGCGGGATAAATCAAGGTTACATGCTCGACTTTTTGGCATGTTAAAAAGGCGAACTCGCCAATAGTTTCATGCAAGGGAGTAGGCTCGCCCACTCCGTTATTCATTCTTCACCCTGGAGATCGGCGGGCGCAGGGGCGACTCATGTGTCACCTCTGCAAGGATACAGAATGCAAACGTTGTGTAGCCCGGAGTCTATCGGGGTTGGAGACCCCCGGTCGCAAAGGGACTATTCAGTCAATCCGGGTTGCTTTTAAGGCTGCCTTTTACACAGACAAGCCAATTTTCATGCTCAACCTCGGCGAAAGGGTGATTCTTGACTAACACCAGGATAGCACTTACGAGCCATGACACCCCCTCAAAAAATAACTACAGTATGCGTACCAAAATTTATTAGGAACTTGAGGGTGAGGCACTGCAATTATTCATCCCTCTGGTGGATATTCCCAGTTTGGCCAAGACCACCGAGGCTATCAGTCTGGTCCTGTGTGTTGAAGAGATGGTTATGGAGTGATACCTCATGAGAATGATTAATGGAGATCACCGAAAGTCAAAATAAAAGCAGCAATTATGGATCCGGCTGGCCTGATTCAAGTTCCCTGTTGATAAAGGTCAGCCGGATCATTTTGAAAAAGGCACAAGAGCTATATAAAATTATCTGTTAAAAGGTTAAGAGTTTGTAAACCTATGAGAAACGATAGAATAGTGGACTACAATGATATGAGTGAAATATTACCAGGGGCTGGTGGGTAAATATTTTTCGCGTAAAAGAAATAACCAGACAGGTCTTGGTATTTTTAGATTGTGAGATAATTGTTGGAATTACTTTTTTGGAGGAAAAATGCTTGAAAAACGCGATTATTATCGCTTCCCGTGGTCGATGAACGACAATCCCATCGCCTGGATCGAGGTTACGGACATTTGTAATATCCACTGTGAGGGCTGTTACCGCCAGTACATGACGGGACATAAAACCCTGGAACAACTTAAGGAAGAGGTGGACTTCTTCATCAAATGGCGCAACCCAGACAATTTCTCGATCGCTGGCGGTGAACCTCTGATTTACCCCCACATCCTGGAACTGGTGTCTTACATGGCTGAAAAAGGGATTAAACCGGTCATTCTGACCAATGGTGTTGCACTCACCCCTGAATTTTTGCACAAGTTGAAACTGGCCGGTCTGGCTGGTTTTACCATGCACATCGACAGCCATCAGGGCCGCCCCAATTGGAAGAACAAGAACGAGAAAGACCACAATGAGCTGCGGCAATATTATGCTGACATGATCGCGGCAGAAGGTGGTTTGTTCCTGATCTTCAATTCAACCGTCTACCCGGATACCTACCATGAAATACCGGATGTGGTCCACTGGGGCAATGCCAATATCGAAAAGGTCAACGGGCTGGTATTCATTACCTACCGCACAGCTACCACTGAAGACACCATGGCAACGGATATTAAGGATCAGGAAGTGGACCTGAGCAAACTAAGTTACAGTCGCGAATCCTTCCATGATCATTTCGTGACCGCACCCGAGGTGCACGATCTGATCCAGGAAAGTTTCCCGGGATATGAGGCATCCGGATACCTGGGCGGCAGCGTTCGGCATGACAGCTACAAGTGGTTGATCGGTGCCATGATTGGTAGCAGGCGCAAGATGTTCGGATCCATCGGAGCTAAAACCATGGAATTCGCCCAGGTCGGGCACCACATGCAGAAGGGGCGCTATATGGCCTATATGACCTCTGGCGAAGTGGGACCCAAGGTGTTTTGGCTCTCACCCTGGGATAAGATTTCCCGCATGGCACGGAAGAATTGGCGCAAGGACGTGCTGAGACATCCCGGCCGGATCTTTGACCGGATCTATGTTCAAAGCATTGGTATCATTCAAGCCCCGGATGTGATAGGAGATGGCCGCGCCGACATGTGTGACAGTTGCCCTGACATCACCATCTACGACGGCAAGTTTGTTAACTCCTGCCGGATGGATGAGTACCGCCTGTTTGGCGGCTTCGTATCCTTGACCGAGAAGGAACGTGTGGACGCTGAGGCTGCTGAAGCTGAAAAAACTGCCGTCAACCAGGTGGCTCCAAGCGCTGACCAGAGCGTGGAAACTTCACGGATCGATGAGACTGTTGATACTGTAGAATAAAGGGCATGAACGAAAAAGTTGGTGTGAATAAAACCGTCAAGAGCCTCGCAAAAATACTGAAAGGGAAGCCCAAAGTGCCGGCTTCCCTTTCGGACAACGAGATGCTGCAAAAGATCTATCACCGGCGCAGTGTCCGTTCCTTCACCAGCCAGGAAATCCCGGAAGAGGTCTTCAGTGCCATCCTGGAAGCCGGCCGGCTGGCTCCCTGCGGGGTGAATTTGCAATCCTGGACCTTTGTAGTTTTTGACAAGGAGCTCTGGCGGGAGACTTTTGGCAGCACCCTACCTTTCCGTGGGGAACAGGCCGTGATCGTGATCAGCGATTGCCACCGCTACCGGCAGGTGATCCAGGATTTCCCCTACAGTCCGCTGACAGAATACACCATCGCGGTAGTGAACGCTTCTTTGGCTGCAATGAATATGAACATGGCGGCTGAGGCGCTGGGTGTTTCCTCGGTGATGCTATCTGATACCGGCCGCAGCGGCTTGCTGGATGCCCGGTACTTGCAGGAAAAGCTGAATCTGCCGGAAGGAACCGTGCCGTTAATGACCATTGTGTTCGGTTATGCCAGGGGAATGTACCCGGTCATGCCTCCCAAGTTGCCAATGGAGGAAGTCGCAGTCTGTGGGCAATATCAGTCGACTGATCCGGCAGCAGCACAAAGCTGGCTGGAGCAGATGATTGCCGGGTATAACTTCAGCCACCGGGGAACAACTTTCCAGGATCAACTGGACGCTTATGCGGCCAAGATTGGCAGGGCGGAAAATGACCTGCGAGAGATGGTCTTTTATCGCGAGAACCACAAGGGAGAGTGAATACCCTGGGTGAGAGGTTTTACTGGTATATAGGACCGATGAGAAGATACAATGTGTGTGGAACCCGTAGACACTGCAATTTTCAGTCACATGCTCTAGGCATATTCCCACGGGTGTGGGGAAAACGGTTTGGAATTAGCAGAAATAATAGAAACACCCTTGCGGTCTGCAAATATAGGCTAAAAAACGCCTAATTGTGTGCACCAAGCCATGTGGTGGTGCATAATTCATCATTTTTATTGAGATTTGAGATTATCTTTTTTTAGGTGGCTGTCGTCGCACCTTCGGCTTGGTCAGCCAGGCACATACTTGCTCTAGTCGGTTGCCAATCAATCCCGAATCATTCCTGCCAGCGCACGGCTGCTTCAAAGGCACGTGTGTCATTGGACAGGTTGTGACCTTCCACCGCCCACAAGTTCGCGTCCTGTTCGGTAGGGTTAACCAGCAGGGAAACCTCGTTGTTTGGCAGCACCTCGTGATCGTAGTTGATCTGGATCCAGTCCAGTTGGTGCTGGGTGAACCATTCCATGGGGAAGGAATCGCAAATCCACTCGATGTAGCGGCTGTTGTTGACGTGCCCGACCATGTCCACGGCAGAATAGGTGGCACGCACGCGCAGGCTTTCTTCACCGTTTTGCGCCAGGTTGATTTTTTCCATTGGCTCATCCAGCGCGAACTGGTCGCTTTGTTTGGGCATGTCCAGGTTCAGTGACTGGGGTGTGGTCATGGCGCGGGTCTTGGCGTTGATGATCAACCAGGCGGAAGTGGCGACCGCAATTTGCTGTTTGTTGGCATCCGTCACCTCAAAATCGCGGATGTAGAAGAGCTTCTGCTGGATGATTTTGGGCCAGGTGCGGATGGTGATCAACTCGCTCACATGGGGGAAGCGAAGGAATTTCAGTTTCATGCGCGAATGCACCCAAAAGAGACCACGGGTATACAGGTCCACGAACCCCAGGCCGAGGCGGGAGGCATGGTGGTTGGCTGCTTCGGTCAGATGCTGGAAAAAGGCGGCCGGTTTCCAGGTCTGGTTTGGATCACATTCGTAGGTGTTGATTTGTATTTGTTCTTCATAGACTGCTCGATTTTCGCTTAGCATTTCATCCCTTTTTAAAGTAATTTCAAGCAATTATAGCGCTAAGCAGGGGATTGTGACGTTTTGCCAACATGGCCAGCGAAACGCAATTTATCAAGAACGTTAGCAATAAAAGAATTGTAAATTTTGGATTTACGCCAAGACCGTTGATGTCAACGTAATCCATAATTGACGGCAAGGTAAGTACGGATAGTATAATAATGGTTATACTTACCGTTACAAGAAGAAAAACCTTATCACCAGAAATCTTTTTGTTTTGAATCCAGAAAGAAATCACCGCCACTGCGATAGAAACGATAAACATGACTAAAATGATAGTGTAGTGAGGAATGTAGGCATTCTGAAATCCATTAAATACCCCAAAGGCGCTGATATCTTTTGTCGGAGCTTGATTCAAAGAAGAATAATAAAATGTTGTTATAAAAATAACTAAACCACAGAGCAATAAAGAAGCTATCTTATTTTTTCCCATAACAAATACTCCCAACATCACGGCCAGCCAAACAAAGGCTGTTATATTTACAGGTAGAATAAACCATCCCATGCCGCTATCAATAGCCCAATTGCATCCAATTACAACAAGAATACCCAATAAAAAAATTACAGACACTATGGCGACGCATTTCCATCGTGTGCTTTTGGCAATCACGTTTTTTGTTGCGGTATCAGCAGACTGAAGTGTTGCTTCAACCATAGCTTCCACTTCCGGGGCGGATGGCTCTGCTTTTTCACCATTTAGCAATTCACTTGTTGTAACACCCAGCTCATGAGAGAGTTTTGATAATAGCGAAATGTCAGGACAACTTAATCCGCGTTCCCATTTTGACACAGCTTTATCCGTAACCCCCAATTGTTCTGCTAATTCTTTTTGGGTTAGCTTTTTTTCTTTTCTCAATTCTGAAATAAACTGAGCCATTTTCGACAAATTCTCATTGCCCATGTCGATTGCGGCCTCCTTGCCTTGCTTATGCCTCATAATACCTTTTTTCAATCCTATAAACAACCGACTCTTAGTTGAATGATATAAAATAAACCATCAGTAGAGTGGTCGTATCAATAGTTAAAATTCTCCTTCAAATAAACCTCGGCGGATTTGCTCAGGCTATCCCTGCTGCAAGCAGACGGGGTATTATGCCTTCGCAAGAACGCCATCCGCCTCTAAAGGCATCGAACCACCAGCGCTTATGCGCTGTCCGCAACATGCTGCGGGGTATTCTGCTACGCTAATAAAGGAGAATAAAACGACTCGCTAAATTATACCATTTTTTGAACTTACGGTAAAAAGACTCGCGTTGGTGTATGCGTTTCAAAAGTCGATAGTCAAGGGAAAAAGGAGGAAGTTCCAATACAATTAGTTTAGTGAAAACAAAAGAAAGGAACTGTGAATATATAAAATGGCTCGGATGATATCACCCGAGCCACCTGGCTCAACCCAAGTAAAGTATGACTACTTGATCAAGACAACCCATACGGAAGCAAGTCTTCAATTTTGGCAGTCTTGTGTTGAATTATTTTATTTTTACCAAATAAATCAGACCGACATAATC
>JBAQMM010000088.1:0-6536 GCA_049302815.1 Anaerolineaceae bacterium
CCAAAGCCCGCCTGGTATTGGGCTGGAAGCCGCAGGTCAATCTGGAACAGGGGGTGGATGCCCTGGTTTCATGGTATCTGCAGGAACGGGATTGGGTCAAAGACATCGAAACTATCTAAAGATAAACCTCGGCGGATTTGCTCAGGCTATCCCCGCTGCAAGCAGATGGGGTATTATGCCTTCGCAAGAACGCCATCCGCCTCTAAAGGCTTCGAACCACCAGCGCTTATGCGCTGTCCGCAGCATGCTGCGGGGTATTTTGCTACGCTAATAAATTTGTAATACAAAGAAAAAATGGAGACGAAATCTCACAACACCCAGACCTCTCTTTTTGTCACTGTGATCGTTTTGGGAATTTGTCTCGGGTTGGCAGTGAGGTGTGCAGCACAGCCCAGAGAAGAAAACCCGGAAGCAGCGGCGCTGGCCGAATCTATCCTCTGGTTCGACATTCCTGACGAATTTCAAAATCTGGATGTTCAGTATCTTTCCAGGGTTAAGCATTGGGAGGAGACGGAGAAACTTCTTGGAGCGCTTGCAACCAAGCAGCTAACCAAGGCAACCATGTTGCTTGAATGAGAGCCGGTTTATTCCACGAAAGAGATCCTGTGGTTGGCGGTGACTTACCACCCGGTGGTTGATAGTGAAGAGATCGAAACAGGGATGCGCAGGGCAGTTTTTTTGCTGCTGCATGTGAATGCCGATGACCAAATTGACGGTTACTACGTCCCGATTGGAGAAGACTACAAAACAATGTTGTATCCATTTGGTAATCTACTGGAGGATGACACGATGAGCTTTTGGGATAAGCTTCGGCTTAATCTTATGAAGCGGGTTTATGGCAAGGAGGTTGAACCTTGGATTGTCCAAGCCGGAGGCAATTTATTGGCCAAGTAAGCGTTAGTTTAATGAATACTCAGGTATTCCCCTTGAGCCCTGCTGAAATATCACATAAGCCCTTGCAAAGCGCAAGGGCTTATGTGATATTTGCAAGGTTGCCCTATTGGGTAGCGTTTTATTGACAATTTAAGAATGCGCACCCGTGTGGGCAGAGAAGCTGCACAAGGCGTATGGATTGGACTGTGCCAAGCAGGCAGGACACCCCCAGGCGCGAAGGCTTCAACTTAACATTTTGTGGAACAATATTATCGTACCGTGCTGGATGAATATCTTAGAATCATGTTTCGGAAGAAAGTTTCTGAATCCGTGGAGACATTACAACTGATCTGGATGCCTGGTTGGTCTATTACAATGTCGAGCGGTGCCACCCGGGTTACTAAAGCATGGGGCTGCCCTCTCGACTCTCAACTTGATCTCCGCCTTGCTTATGGAAATCAGTGGGGAGTGGCAGATTGGAAAACATTATTGTGCTGGCAAGTCATTCGATTGTTAAAGAACGATCGGTATTTCTGACTCGAATTTACAGAAAAAAGGTTGCATAATCCATTGCTCCAGACTAGATGTTAACTTGGCGGTATTCCAAAGCTTGTGATGAACCAATGCAACAAAAATGGATTAATTAAAGCAATCCGAGTACGATACCTCAAGGGCAGTCCCACTGGGGGTCGGTACAGGGAGAATTGTGCCATGAAAATGGATCTTCCCTGTACCGCTCAAAGAACATTTCAATCGGACCAACTCATTTTGGTGGATTCGGGCAATAAAGCGATGGATGGGAGGCCGGTATTTGCGCCCATACCCCCTACGCGGGGCTTCGTTCTACTTTGTCAAACAATAGCATATCATCCAATAGAACACTCTCAGCCCTGTGCTAATTCGGAAGTTTAGGTGGAATATCATTTTTCAATTGGTAAAGATCCTTTGGTAACTATGAGTCCACTGCAAAAACTCCGTTTTCAAAAAACGTCTGAAATTTTCTCCCACTTCGATCACGCTTTTTGGTATTTTAAGGGTTGAGAGTGTTTATTTGATACTGTTTTCAATAGAATAGCCCCACTTTTACCTGGAAAGAATTGGTCATATCACACTCCATAAAAGCAGCCTCGCCGTAAAGGTTTCAATCGGGTGAGACAAGAGAAGTGACATTTTTCGCCCAATTGAGGTCACAAGCTCATAATCAGCATGGCAATCGCCAGAACCAGGGAGGTAAAGATGGACGCCCCCCAGAGAAGGTAAATCATGGTTTTTTCCAGCTTGCTCCGCAGGTAGAAAAAAAAGCCGGACCACAAGCCCACAAACCAGACGAACATTCCCAGGACTGCCAGCAGGAACAGCCGCTGGGAAGGGACAATATCGAGCGTCACCCAGGTTATGTTCGCCCGCAGCACGGAAAGCACCACCGCCATCACCAGAAGGAGCAGGGCAGCTCCCAAGCCACCCTGGATCAACTTTTTCGCGGTGCGGTCCTGCCAGACCCGCTCCCACAGTGTGGAAAAACTCTCTGAGAGTGCCTGGAAAGGCTCAAGCGTTCCCAATTCATTCAGGCGCTCGAACTGACGTAAAAATTCAGCCTCGCCCTTAGGGGAGATGACAAAATAGCGCTTATGGGCCGCGACCAAAAGGAATTGCCCCCTGTCGGTGGCTGTAAATTCAACCAAACCCAATCCGTTCACCTGCTTTTTGCCTAGGTAACAGCCGGGAAGACATACAAGCGGCAGAGGCAGCCTATCTTCAAAATCGGAAACCGGTCGGATCCATTCCAGCTCGGGCATTGGTATGATTTCCCTGCGCAGGCCCCAGCGCAGTGCCAGCCCGCCGCGCGCCAGGACGTAGCGCATGGAGATCAGCTCATAAGCGCGGTAAATCAGCCAGAACAAGGGGATGAATAGCCCTAGACCAAAGGCAACTTTTAGCGGGTAGCCGGGTTGATCTGGGAATTGAGAGGCATCCAGGATCAGTGAAACAGATGCAACGATGATCACCGCACACAACAGGAGGATTACCGCTAAGCCTGTTCGTTTCGAAGGGAGGAATTCGGTTTCCATGAGGTATGCGGACAATTATAACGGTATGGAGGCTGGCTGTCAGGGTGCCCCTGTTTCCAGGCTCTTCCCTAATTTCTTTCCTTGGGGATCAGGCTTGTCCGTGACCGCGAATAGCCAAGAGTTGTAGGGTGCAATCTGCGCTTGATTGCACCAAAAAAGACGCCTTCTTCGTCCCTCACCATAGCAAGCCCGCTCCCTACGGCGGAAAATTTTAATTTAGGTAACGGAGTGAGCAAGGCCACCCGCTACGGCTAATGATATTGAAGATCATTCTCTCCACCCTCCGCTTCAATAAAGAAGGCTGCCCCAAGGAAAATCTTGGGGCCGCCTTCACTCAACATTCATTAAAACTAACAGGCTTTGAATTCCGCGCCGCGCGCCAGTGCTTGGATATTCATTTCCACGAATTTCTGCAAGCGCTGGGCAGTATGCGCCTTGAGTGCCCGCACCAGCGCGCCTTCTGGCAAAATGTCCATGTTGCCCATCAGTGCGCCCAGCATCACCATATTCGTTGCCCGTTCGTTGCCAATTTCCATCGCAATCGCATTGGCGGGGATGACGATCACATGGATACCAGTGCGCTCCGGCTTGCGATTAACCATCGATTCGTTGACCACCAGGTAACCGCCCGAAACAACCAGATCCTCGTATTTATCCAAAGAGGGCAGGTTCAGTGCCAACACTGCCTTTGGAAATTTGACCGTCGGAGATCCAATTTCATGATCGGAGATCACAACCGTGCAGTTGGCGGTGCCACCGCGCATTTCCGGGCCATAGGACGGAATCCAAGTGACCTGTTTGCCCTCATCCATGGCAGCATAAGCCAGCAATTGCCCGGCATACAGAGTTCCCTGACCACCAAAGCCTGAGATGATGATTTCAGTTTGCATGCTCACTCCCTCCCCGGTTGTTTGGTGTAGGCAATTGCGGGAGAAACCTTGAAATCCGCGATTGGGTAATATGGAACCATGTGTTCAGCCAGCCAGACGCGGGCATTGGCAGGCGTCATACCCCAGTTGGTCGGACAAGTGGAAAGCAGCTCCACCATTGAAAAGCCCAAACCCTGCTTCTGCACTTCAAAAGCAATCCGCAGGGCTTTCTTGGCATTGCGGATGCTG
The DNA here is from genome assembly GCA_049302815.1 of Anaerolineaceae bacterium. Classification (GTDB taxonomy): domain Bacteria; phylum Chloroflexota; class Anaerolineae; order Anaerolineales; family Anaerolineaceae; genus Mesolinea. The sequence goes on from JBAQMM010000088.1 coordinate 4,061, forward strand.
CGTGCATCGTGCAGGCTGCGCCTCACCACGTAAGCCGCCCCTTCCAATGTGGCGAGCAACTCAGCGGTGCGGATGGGATAACCCTGTCGCTCCACATCGCGCCCATTGGGCGATGAAGTGGTTTTCTGTCCAGGCAGGGTGGTCGGTGCCATCTGACCGCCAGTCATGCCATAGTTGGCATTATTGATAAAGATCACGGTCAGCAGTTCGCCTCGAGCCGCAGCCGCCACAATCTCGCCCATCCCGATGGAAGCCAGATCGCCGTCGCCCTGATAAGTGAACACTGTCCGATCGGGTAGTGTGCGCTTGATGCCGGTTGCCATGGCAGGAGCACGGCCGTGAGGTGCCTCAACAAAGTCAAAATTAAAATAGTTATAGGCGAAGACAGCACAACCCACCGGCGCGACCCCGATGGTGTTTTCCAACTCGCCCATTTCTTCCAATACTTCTGCGATCAGCCGATGAGCGACCCCATGCGTGCAGCCCGGGCAATAGTGCGTGGAACATTCCTCAAACCCGGCGGGACGCTTATAGACCAGTTTTATATCTGTATTCAGCATATCAGGCTCCTACTCCAAATTCTTCCCGCATTTTAGCCAGCCAGCGGTCGCGCGGATGTCCTTCCAATGTTAATGGACCTTGCACCAGTTCTTCGATGGCTTGCAGCACATCATCTGGGTAAGGGACCATGCCTCCCATTCTGCCATAGAACTCCAACGGTTTCCGTCCAGCCACAACCAGCCGCACATCTTCGAGCATCTGACCGTTATTCATCTCGACCACCAAAAATCCCTTTACCTTTTGGGTAAGTTCATCCAGAATCTCGTTGGGGAAGGGTGCCACGGTAACCGGACGCAGCAAACCAATCTTGATGCCATTCTCCCTGGCGGTGCGCACAGCCGAGAGGGCAATCCTACCAGCAGTGCCAAAACCCACCACTACATACTCGGCATCCTCAAGATAATAGCCCTTGTAGCGGACTTCATTGGCTTCTATTTTCTGCCAGCGGCTCATCAGGCGGATATTGGTGCGTTCCTGCGCCGGCGGATCAATGTTGATGGAGGTTAATACCCGCTTTTCTCTTCCGGGAATCGCATGAACTGCCCAGTCGGGTATTTCGGTCGCAAGCGGGGCAAAAGGAGGCAGTTCAGCCGGTTCCATCATCTGACCCAGACTGCCGTCCATCAGAATGGCTACCACGATCCGGTATTTCTCTGCCAGGTCAAACGCCAGCGTTGTCAGATCAATGGCTTCCTGCACCGAAGCCGGAGCCAGTACCAGCAGGTGGTATTCTCCATGACCGCCGCCATGCACGATCTGGTTGTAATCACCCTGGGAAGGCGCGATATTCCCCAAACCCGGACCGCCCCGAACGACGTCCACCAAAACAGCCGGCAGTTCGGTACACGAGATGTAGGAGAGACCCTCCATCATCAGGCTGACACCCGGGCTGGAACTGGAAGTCATGGTGCGCCTGCCGGTACAGGCAGCCCCATACACCATATTGATGGCGCCCAACTCACTCTCAGCCTGGACAAAAACCCGTCCAAGCTCAGGCATGCGGGCAGATAAGTGTTCCAAAAGCTCAGTTTGAGGGGTGATGGGATACCCAAAATAGGAGACCAAACCTGCCCTCATGGCTGCTTCTGCTACGGCGACATTGCCTTTGATCAGTTCAAGCGTCATGATTTACCTCGCTTTCAGGTGCTGCCGTGGAACGTGTTCCACGATAGACTGTGATAGCCGCGTCCGGGCACACCACCGCGCAAATTCCACAACCGGTACAATCTTCCGGATGGATCATCATGGCTGGATGATAGCCTTTTGGACTGAGCCTGGTCAGATCCAATACCAATACATGACCTGGACAATCGGTAACGCACAACTCACACGCCTTGCAATACAAATCGTTGATTTCTACCCATCCCTTTGCGGGCATGCACTTCCTCCTTTACAGTGAAAAAATTTCCTGCCAATCGGGTGAGGTCAGCAGGTTTCACTCCCCATAGTATACCGTAATTCTTCCTCAGGTCCTGTTTTTATGAATAATTTATGGAATTATTGCTGGCGCCGATCGCTTGAACAGACCAGCTGAATCAGGACATCAGGCTCGTTCCCAACGTCAGAGACCCGGATGCCCAGCCCCAGGTATTTGCTTTCCGGAACCTTTTTTGATCAGCTTTTCCAATATACATTTTGGCAATGGTAGAATTTAAACAATCATTGCCTACTTAAGGAGAGAAGAGCATGCCTGATGCTGTAATTGTTGACGCAATCCGCACCCCCATTGGCAATTTAAATGGGGCGCTTTCTTCCGTGCGGCCGGACGACCTGGCTGCCCTGGTTATCGCCGCCATGATTGAGCGCAATCATCTGGATCCCAATCTAGTGGACGAAGTGTACTTTGGCTGTGCCAACCAGGCAGGCGAAGATAACCGCAACGTAGCCCGCATGGCCGCTCTCCTGGCAGGTCTGC
>JBAQMM010000089.1:0-13076 GCA_049302815.1 Anaerolineaceae bacterium
GTGATCATAAAAACTGTTTTCATAGGCAATCAGACACATAAAGAACCAACAAATGCACATATTGCCAACTCAAAATGATCAAAAATGTCGTTTTTTCACAAAAAGAAATTTAGATGCAATTGCCCTGCATGGTCTGTCAAGCGTTAGAAATAAGTAACCTTTTCAACCGTGTATTACTACTTTGACCTGCAAATCCACAAAACTAATAACGGGCAAGGTGATATAACTGAACCATGAGCGCTTTACGATTGTTTATCGCCATAGATTTCTCTGAAGCTACCATCCAAAAGGTGGTAGGTTTGCAGAAGCAGCTGCGCGCCAAATTGGCTGCCTGCCCCATCCGCTGGGTCGCTCCGGAAAACCTGCACCTGACTCTGCAATTCTTGGGGGAAACCGATCAAGTCAAATTTCCGATGATCTCTCGGACCATGGATGAAATCGTCTCAGGGTTCGATCCCTTTGAGGTTCATCTTAAAGGCATCGGATGTTTTCCATCCCTTAAAAAACCCGAAGTTATCTGGTTGGGGCTGGATCACAATAAAACCTTGGTTACGCTGGCGCAATCTTTTGCCCAGCGGCTTGAACCAATGGGCTTTTCCCCGAATGGCAGGTTCTCTCCCCACCTGACCCTGGGACGGGTCAACCACTTTGTTGAAGAAAATCAAAAGCAAATGATAAGCGATCTGATGATGAGTGCTCACTCAGTTGAGATCGGGAGCGACGGGATCCAGGAAATCATCCTTTTCAGAAGCACTCTGACCCAGACAGGTCCGATTTACACAGCCCTTCACCGGTCCAAACTGAAAAATATGTTACACTAAGGGCGAGGTGTTGTCTGGAACCAATAGCGTTAGCCCGTAAAATATTTGATATTCTTGAAGACAAATTAGCAGAAGACATTCTCCTTTTGGATTTACGAGGAGTTTCGGATTTTACTGATTTTTTTGTTTTAGCATCTGGTACAAGCGATCGGATGCTGGCAAGCCTCTCCGGCGGCATTTATGAAAGAATAAAAGAAGAAACGTCGGATGTAGGTATTTTGGAAGGCAGACCGGACTCGGGATGGATAGTTTTGGACTATGGTTCGGTTGTGGTTCACTTGCTCTCCCCGGAAAAACGCGACTATTATCAACTGGAAGACCTTTGGAAGAAGGGCAAAGTTATTTTGCATCTGCAATAAATAAGCACCTTTTTAGGTGCTTATTTATTCACTCCAGCTTAAGCAACTCCAGAATTTCTTGCACATGGTTCTCTGGTTTGACCTTCTCGTAGATTTGGACAATTTTCCCTTCTTCATCGAGAATAAACGTCGTGCGAACGATACCATAGTATTCCTTGCCCATCATTTTCTTCAGCTGCCACACCCCGTAGGTTTCACAGACTTTATGATCCGTATCCGCCAGGAGGGTGAAAGGCAGCGAATATTTTTGCTGGAATTTGGCATGTGAGTCGGCGCTGTCCGCGCTGACGCCCAAGATCACGATGCCGTGCTTCTTGAATGCGAAAAAGTTGTCTCTAAAGCTGCAGGCTTCCGTGGTGCATCCAGGCGTATTGTCCTTTGGGTAAAAATACAAAATGACTTTTTTACCCCGATAGCTGCTTAACTTATGGGATTCGCTGAACTGGTCTTCCAACTCAAAATCCGGAGCCGCACCACCAATTTTTAGTTCCATAATAGTCTCCACATTGAAATCATTGTCTCAATAATTTATTGTTAATGGGTAAGAAATGCAAATAAAAGTATGTACACAACCCCCAGATATTGAAAAACTGCTACTGCACGGAGCAACCTCCAGTTGGGTTTCATGCCCTCTGCGAGTCTCTGGAGCAGGTAAACCTCTGCCAGGCTTATGATCAGCATGAGGAAAACAGGCCAGGCAATTGACCAGGCGCCGCTCACGTACAGGTAAACGCCAAAGAAAATGAAAGCCAACAAAAGGATGATATTGTGGATCACCACACCCTTTTCCCAGCCAAGCGTAACCAGGAATGATCTCGTCCCTTTGCTCAACTCGCTGGAATATCTTTCAAATTGCAGGCACGTGGAGGAGGTCAGGTAAAAGAGTAATAGTGGGATGCTTAAAAAGAAAAGTATTCTCCCCGGCGCAAGGCCCTGTACAGAGCTGGCGAAGAACAGGGATATGGGAGAGACTATCAACCCGTCAACAAGCCAGCGATAGGGCATGTTCCAAAGGCGGATACTCCGGGATATGTTCATTGAAAATAGCAAGACGAGCACGAAAAGCCACAACCAGCCTGATTGACCGAGCACCTTCGATTGATTAAGCACAAACAGACTGTAAACTAATCCAGCAAATACTAAGAACAATAGACCAATGAGCTCGGGAGACTTGAGTTTTTCTGTGCGGTTTACCGTTGAAAACAGGCTGATTTTGGATGTGGATAGATAGTAATAGATTCTTTCCAACAAATACAACCCCAAAAATATTACCAAACCATACACATATCTATCCAACTTCCATGGCTGTCCAGCCTGGCTGGCAATGACTGACCCAAGCGTGTAGGTCATGATTCCCGACGCCAGGAAAAACCAATCGAACCCTTTAAATATCTGCGTGATACTTTTCATGGTGACATTTTAACAACATAGTCCTATATCGTAAAGAAGATTCACTCCTGATGATATAATTTGTGATTATTCGAATGAGAAAGACGTTCAGGTGAAAAATCACCGGTTTTTAGTCCTCCTTGCAGCCGCACTGTTCTTGATTTCAGGAACAGGTATTGTCTTTTCTAAAACCAAACAGGCTTCTGTAATCCAACTTATCTCCCCTGTTGGCTGCCCACTGAGCGGCTGCGCGGCCGGGCAGCGTCTCAATTACCGCCTATCTTTTCAGGTAACACCGGCATTCAGTGGTGAGAACACCATGATTTGTGTAACTTCCACCGGCGGAAGCGGTGATCCTGGAATGAAGCCTTTGTTCGATTTCACGGGAGGATATATCTCCGCACGCGGCTTGATCAGCAACCTTCCCTATACTGAAAGACCCGACTGTGACAACATCAATTTCCCCGATGAAACCAGGATAGTCAGCGTTGCCGCCCAGCTTCCCTCGGAGACTGCGGATCAACTCAATCTCGCTCTCCGCATCAACAGTCTGGCGGACCTGGACGGCTCATTCAAGTTTCATCTCTTCGAGAAGGATGCCGACGGTAATTGGGCGGAAAGCAGTAGCGCTTCACTTCAAGTTTTGGTCGATCCCCTTCCTCTCCCCTCTCAACCCCAAATCGGCTACGTGGCTGAAAACAGTAATACCTGCAGTCAGAATTCCCCATGTTTCATCAATAGCGGCGATGATCTCCCTGGTGGAGTGGGTACCGGTCTCAAAGATGCCATTGACGCGCTTCTTGAGGGTACTTCTGATAATCTGACGAAAATTAATATCATCTCCACCTATTCCATCAAATCCAACGAAGTGCTTGTGAATAAAGCCCATTTTACCCTGCAAGGGATATCACAAGGCAGGATCACAGCAAGCGGAGACAATTGTTCTGCACCCATGCTGGGCATTACCAGCCCGGGCATCATCCAAAACCTTACGATTGACGACGGGAACTGTTCCAATGTCTCAAGGAATTTGCTCCGAATCAATAGCAGTGCATCGGTTACGATTCAAAATAACACCCTGCAAAATGGGGCTCACGCGATCGTATACGAAGACAATAGCGGGGGTCTGTTGGTACAGTTCAATCACATTGCCGGCAACAGTGGATATGCCGTCCGTAGGAATGGGGCAAATGGATCAGGGCAGTTGAACGCGGTCGCAAACAATATCCTGGACAATGCCTGGTCAACCCAGGTGGATTGCGGGAACGCTGCGAAAGGCAAGGTCGACCACAACTTTTGGGGCGTGGGCATCTCTCCGGGAGCAGCCACCACCAACTGCACTTATACACTCGGAGCACAATTAGGCGCGCCGATACTGGCATCGGGTGCTGGGGTTTCCGGAGAACTGGTCCAAGTGACGACGGCTGGCAAAAACCTCTTTGGGTCAGCGGTCAACGTCAAGCGAACCGCCGGTTCAGATTATTGGCTTTATGTCGTTAACCACGGTCAGGGGAGCGTTGAAAATGTTCCCTTCCTGAATTATGGAACGAATCCAATCACTCCATGCAGCAACCATTATGATATGTTCCTTGCGTCCCCTGCTCCGGGAGCGGATTTGGTCGCATCTTTTAAATACAATTTGAACGGATCCTGCCAGGCTGTGATTGAATCCCAAAGCTATTGCGGTCAGGTCAGCGATCCTACCTTGTATCCCTTATGGTGGTTTGATCCTAAAGCCCAACTGACCGATAAATGGGATCGTGTTGGAGAACCCCCTCAAGGTGAAGGAGCCACCGGGCAGCCTGGTCAGACCGTCACCTGTGACACTACCAACAAAGTTATCACCATGACGCTTGACGCAACGGGCCGCCCTAACCTTACTAATGATCTCAATCAAACCCCTTTTATTGTTGGTCTGCCACTGCCAGAAGGTGTCCAATTAACCGAAGAGGGTTTTACCGGGACCTATCAGATTAATCAAGCCGAGCTCACCTGGACAACCATCAGCGAGAACAATGTTGGTGGATTTCACATCCAACGCAGCGACAATTCAGCCGGTCCATTCTACCGGATATCCGGATTGATTGACGCTGTTGGGAATCCCTTCGTAGGGGGCATCTACACCTATGTGGATGAGACGATCCTATTTGGCAAGACCTATTACTATAAACTTGAGGTGGTTGACACATCCGATCTGACTATCCAGTTGTTTGGACCTGTAATAATTAACAGCGCAACACAAACACCAACTAAAACCAATACCTTTACGCCCACCACCACCCCCACAAAAACCCTGACCCCAACCATCACATTGACACCGACTAAAACGCCAACCCGCACGGCAACACCCACCCGAACGCAGTATTACTATCGTTCGCCGACAAGTGTATATCGCACGAATACCCCAGCCAACGTCCGGACAGCCACTTCGCGCTTCCAGACCCCGACTGCCAGGACCACCGGGACACCACCGGTAACTACTGGAACTCCCTCAAAAGGCACTTATCCCATAGGAACCGGGAAACCTAAGCCGAGCGAACTGCCTGTTAATGCAACCGGAACACAAATGACCCCGGGTACTCCAACACCGGAACTGGAGTCAACCCTTACTCCTGCCATTACGGCCACAAAGATTAGTTCCGACCACGGGCTTGAAAAAACTGATCGCTACGAAAAAGGTGATTGGTGGGGTATCCCTCTTGGTCTTGGCATTGCCCTGATCGGAGCGCTGCTTGCTGGATGGTTCATTCATAGAAAACACTAGTACGAACTTTTGACTTTTATTTTTAGATATGCTATTCTATTCCGCAGATAGAATTGTTAGGATGGAATGATGCAACGAGAACGCGTATCCGAAAATGTGTATTGGTTTCAGAGTGAAATTTATGCCCAGGTTACCGCTGGCGCCATTGTCGGACCCCAATGGGCTGTATTGATTGACACATTGATGCCCCAGGAAACATTACTCATTCGGAATTACCTGGAAAATGAGTTAATGGTCCCTGTCCGGTATATTATCAATACCCATCATCATGCAGATCATAGTTGGGGTAACAGCTTTTTTCCCAATGCCACTGTGATTGGTCACGCGATTTGCCGTGATTTGATGATTAATAAAAGCAGTTCTGCCCTGGCAGAGGCCGGGCATGATAACCCGCTATTCAAGGGCGTCATCATCGTTCCGCCCCACATCACCTTTTCATCCGGAACCCTCTCGCTCAGGGTTGGGAAGAAGCAATTGCAGATTTTTTGTACGCCGGGTCATTCTCCTGATGGGATTTCCATCCTTCTGGAGGAAGATCGGATCCTCTTTGCTGGCGATGCTTTCATGCCGGTTCCCTTTGTTGTTGGCGGAGATTTGGATACGTTATTGAAAACGACTCGGGCAATCGGCGATATGAGTCTTGAGAACATCGTCCAGGGTCATGGGGATATTATTCTTCGGGGTGAGATTGAGGATTCTGTCAAATCCAACATCGCGTATATGAAATCTATCCAGAAGATTACAAAAACTGCCGCGAGAAGGAAAAACCCCATCGAGTATCTCAACGGGCAGGACATTGAATTCTGTGGAAAAAGCAGGGTCAGTCTGGGGGGATCGGCACAGGATCTACACCAAAAGAACCTGCGCTGGCTGCTCCATGAGCAGGCCTTGCTGGACAATAAATCAACACTCAATTAAGTCCAACAATCACAACCATCGCTAAAGTGATGACAGCCATCACCAGCGGTTCAGTCAAAAGATCCCTTTTTGGCAATTTAGTGATCAGACCGCAGGCAAAGCTGAGAATCGCATAGAGAACCCCCGTTAAAAGCAGCCCATACTGGATAGGATTCAAGAACAAATAGTAAAACGCGATGGCAAGCTGCACAATAATCAGGCATACGAGTACCACGTACTCACTATTCCCGGATCCGTTCAAACGCAAATTGATGGTGCGCACACTCACGAACGCACAAGCAAGCAGTAACACTGGCAGAACAAGATAGAGGCGCATATTCGAGGTCTTTAGCACAATCGTCAGGATCAGGAACAGCGCGTGGGATAACCCGATCAATCCGATTGTCGCGAGTGGATGCTGGGTTTTGCTGATATCCAGAACGGTGTATTCGGCTATCACCACCAGGCCAAAAAGAAACGCGCCCAGGATGTAAACAACCCACCAGACTTCATTTCTGGACATTTCCCGCAGAGTGATCGAAAGCACCAACACAGAAAATACTGGCAGCATCACGTTTGCGGTCAATTGCAAAACAGTAGCTTTGGATTCAATGACAAATGGATTGCTTTTAAGTACCCAAAGCGTACCTGCAAATGCCAGAATTGAGATAAAAACAGGGACAAAGGAATACACATCTATGTTGACATTGATAAGAAATCCCAGCAAATTGGTCATGGATGGATTGCTGGCAGTGGGAATGATGTAGGTAAAACCCAACGCCAGCGTGACCAGTGCGATGACAATGCTAAGCCTATTGAGGGCCGTTAAGGGTTTATTTTCATTCACGTTTTTATTCTATCATGCGGGGAAAATCAGATCATCTGCCATCAATTAGAAGGCATAGCCTGGCGTCATATTTCTCAATAAAGTGGTAAAATTATAAGGTTATGAACATCAATAGCACGATCAGAAATCAACCAAAAATCTTACCTGCCCTGGCAGTCGGATTCAAGTCTGTTGCCAATCACATCTACCTGATTTTATTCCCCATTGGGTTGGATCTCTTTTTATTGTTGAGTCCACGTTATACCATCAGTACCCTGGCGCAAAAGTTCCTGGCACAGTTTTCAGCCCTTGGGGAGACCACACCTGAAACGGGTGCCATATGGTCCGAATTTCTTGATCTGGCTAAGGAATACTTTCAATATTTCAGCGTTTCCTCCGCATTACGCACCATACCGGTGGGTGTTCCTAGTTTGCTGGCTGGACGGGTACCGAAGGAAACCCCTTTCGGCAGTTATTCAATCACCGAAATCGGGTCGGAATCCACCCTGTTATTGGCTTTGTTTGGTTTCAGCCTGCTGGGAATCCTGCTCGGAACAATCTACTTCCAAAAATGTTCCGATGCGGTTCACACACCGCTCAAGAAAACCAGTTTGAAGGAATTCGGCCGCTTGCTGCTCAACGCCATAGCTCTTCCCCTTCTGATGGTTCTTGCCCTGGTGGTGGTCGGGATTCCGGTCATTCTCCTAATCACCTTGCTTAGCATGATTCATCCCATCGTTGGGATGATTGGCTACTTCATCATGACCATGATCTTGCTTTCAGTTTTTATTCCTATGGTCTTCACTCCTCAGGCCATTTTCTTATTCAACGAAAATTTAATTAACTCGATCAAGGCCAGCATTCGAATCATTCGCTCCACATATTCAATAACATCGCTATTTCTGATGCTGGAAATATCGATAACCTATTTGACCAACCTTTTATGGCAGTCCCCTCCTGATAATTCTTGGATGCTCATGGTGGGTATTTTTGGTCACGCGCTTGTCACCACAGCGCTGACCATCGCCAGTTTCCACTTCTTTCTGGATTCTGCCCAATGTGTACAGGCTGATCAATTATCTGCCTCCCAGGCATAAGTATCCTGTTACCTCTTAAGTATGGAGAAGTTCATTGAACGATAAAACTCACTATAACGCCGGTGATATTCAAATCCTCGAAGGTCTCGAAGCCGTCAGGCGCCGCCCTGGCATGTATGTTGGTGGCACAGATGTAAAAGCCCTGCACCACCTCATTTATGAGGTGGTGGACAACTCCATTGATGAAGCACTCGCCGGGGTATGTGACCATATCTCGATCATAATCCACGAAGATGAGAGTGTAACCGTCAAGGACAATGGTCGCGGCATCCCTGTGGATATTCACCCGGAAAAAGGGATTTCCGCTTTGCAGGTCGTGATGACTGTCCTCCACGCGGGAGGGAAATTCGGAGGGGGTAGTTACAAAGTCTCAGGTGGACTGCATGGTGTGGGTGTATCCGCAGTTAACGCCCTTTCAGAGTGGTGTGAAGTCACTATTAACCGGGAAGGCAGGACCTACTTTCAGCGTTACGAGCGCGGAATTCCTCAAGCCTCTGTCAAGGAAATTGGCACCTATTCAGGAGACCATACCGGCACAAGTACCACCTTCCGTTTTGATCGGGATATTTTCAAAGGTGATATCACCTACCGCTTTGAGACTCTGATCGCCCGCTTTAGAGAAATGGCATTTGTCACGCGTGGGGTCACCATCAGCCTGATGGACGAACGGGACAACAAGGAGATGACCTTCCACTTTGAAGGTGGCATCGCTTCATTTGCACGCTATCTGAACAAGAACCGTGAGGTTTTGCATCCACTCATCTATGGCGAAAAGGAAATTGACGGAGTTGGGATTGAATTTGTTGTGCAATATACCGATTCATACACCGAATCTGTTTACACCTTCGCCAATACCATTAACACCATCGATGGCGGCACCCATCTGACTGGTTTACGCGCTGCCGTCACCCGCAGCATTAACGATTACGCCCGCAAGAGCGGATTGCTGAAAGACGCTGAAGGCAACTTTAGCGGGGATGACACCCGCGAAGGCATGACCGCGATTGTCAGCATCAAACACCCTGATCCACAGTTTGAAAGCCAGACCAAAGTCAAATTGATGAATCCAGAAGTGCAGACGTATGTTCAGCAGGTGGTTGGGGATACCTTTGCCACATTTCTGGATGAAAACCCGTCGGCCGGCAAGGCGATCGTGCAAAAATGCCTCACCTCGGCCCGGGCTCGCGATGCTGCCAAAAAAGCGCGCGATCTGGTCATTCGCAAATCTGCGCTGGAGTCCATGACACTCCCCGGCAAATTAGCTGACTGCTCGGAGCGCGATCCCAATAAAACTGAGCTTTACATCGTTGAAGGAGATTCTGCTGGCGGCTCAGCCAAACAGGGACGCGACAGGCATTTCCAAGCCATTCTACCGCTGCGTGGCAAGATTTTGAACACTGAACGCGCCCGCCTGGATAAAATCCTGGGAAACAGGGAGGTCAAAGCGCTTATCTCCGCACTTGGAACCAGTGTCGGGGAAACCTTTGACATCTCAGGGCTGCGCTACGGTCGCATTGTCATCATGACCGATGCAGATGTGGACGGTGCTCATATTCGCACGCTTCTGCTTACCTTCTTTTTCCGATACATGCAGCCCCTGATCGATGAAGGACACCTTTTTATTGCCCAACCACCTTTGTACCGCATCAGCAATAAGAACCAGGTGTTGTACGCTTACAGTGATATCGAAAAAGATAACATAGTCACTAAGTATGGTGGTTCAAATCGGGTTGGCATCTCACGCTACAAAGGCTTGGGTGAAATGAACCCGGAACAACTGTGGGAAACGACCATGAATCCTGAAAACCGAACCTTATTGCAGGTGACGGTGGAAGACGCTGCGGAAGCTGACCGTACCTTTGACATGCTGATGGGATCGCTCGTGCCGCCACGAAGGCGTTTCATCCAGACCCACGCAAAGGAAGTCCGAAATCTGGACATTTAGTTTTTCCGGGGTTAAATTGTTTTCTCTACCTGGCAACTTTATTCACCCAAATTGAGCCAATTGCCCGATGGAACGGAAGATACTCCACCTGGATCTTGACGCCTTTTTCTGTTCAGTTGAAGAACTGTTAGATCCCAGCTTAAACGGAAAGGCTTTCGCCGTGGGTGGAAATCCCCAAGGCCGCGGCGTGGTTTCATCTTGCTCCTATACCGCCCGCAAATTCGGGGTCCATTCCGCCATGCCCATGGCACGGGCGATTTTCCTTTGTCCCCAATTGATCTTGATCCATCACCGGCATGGGCTTTACGGCGAATATTCTGACAAGGTCATGGACATTTTGCGGGAATACACTCCGCTGTTTGAACAGGTTTCTGTGGATGAAGCTTTTTTGGATGTGAGCGATCTACCTCAACCCATCAATGGGATTGCCAAGGAAATCCAGGACCGGGTCGATCGAGAGGTGAAACTGCCTTGTTCCATCGGCGCAGCCACCAACAAGCTGGTCGCCAAAGTTGCCAACGATTATGGCAAAAGCCGAATCAAAACCGGTCAGGCGCCCAGGCAAATTACGGTGGTGCCTCCTGGCGAGGAAGCAGCCTTTTTACGACCGCTTGATATTCAGGCTTTATGGGGAATTGGTCCCAAAACCAGCCAAAAATTACACTCCCGAGGGATTCATACCATCGGTCAGCTGGCAGATCTGACCCAAGCAGAATCGTCAGTATTTTTTGGCAAATATGCCCAGGAAGTCAGGGAAAAAGCTCTGGGAATGGATGATTCACCTGTTCACACTGTTCATGAGACGAAATCGGTGAGCAATGAGGTGACATTTTCTTCCGATACTGCCGACCTAGAGCAATTGTCGACAACTCTGAGAAAACTTTCGGATAAGGTCGGGTTCCGCCTGAGAAAAGCCAAACTGGCTGGGAATGTCATCCAGATCAAATTGCGCTATTCGGACTTCACCACGCTCACCCGCCAAAAAGCCCTTGGCAATCTCACTAACCTGGACGATGAAATCTACCAGACAGCAGAGAAACTTTTACACGAAAATCTGATTCCCGGTCGGAAAGTCCGCCTGATCGGAGTGGGAGTGAACAATTTACGCGAACCGTTCCGGCAATTATCCTTTTGGGAACCGGAAACTGTCGAGAAACAGAATCTTTCTGTGGCAATCGACGCACTAAAAGAAAAATATGGCAAGGATATTATCACCCGTGCCAGTATGATCAAATCTGACCCTAAAACTCCAGGGAAAAGCCTTGATCATGAAGAATAATTGGTGTTCGATCGATCAAGCTCTGGTATAATCCTTCGCACGCCAACGTAGCTCAGCCGGCAGAGCAGACGCTTCGTAAGCGCCCGGTCGAGGGTTCGATTCCCCCCGTTGGCTTTAATGAACTCAAATGCCGTTATTTTCTCGTTGAAAAGTTCTGAAACGCATAAAATCCACTGCCCTGAGTTTATCGTACTTTTGATATTAAGCGTCTGCACAAACTCAAAACGATTCTTTAAGGTTGGAAGTTGGCTGCTTCTCTGACCTTTACAATGTGCCTGTTATTTTTTAGTCTTCATTCTGAATTTGGCTGTTCCCGTCACCCCGCCCGTTATCCGGGATGTAAACACGCACCAATGCCGTTATGCGCGCGTCAACGTCTTCTTCTCCGCGTGCTTTGTAGAAAAAGTCCAGCCAGGCTTTAGCTGCTTGCAGCCTCAGGGCTGCCGGCATGGCTGCGCTTGTCATGATTTCGGCAATTACATCAAGCGCCCCCACGGCGCGATTGGTCAACTGTCGGTTGGCAGCGTTCCGCACCATAGATTCGGCTCCCAACAATTCCGCCTTGAATATCGGCTCTTTCAGCCAAACGTAGAGCTGCCGTTCACTGCAACCCGCAAGCCTCGCTGCTTCCGCGTTTGTTTTGGCTGAAAGCAAAGCAGTTATTGCTGCCCTCTGCTTTGGCTTCAGCGCGTTATTTTGTGTGTTTTTCTGCACTAGCCGTTCATCTCCTAAATATTACGTAGTTCGCCTGAAAACGCGAATTTAAGCCCTTTTTTTGATTATACCGCCTATGGATTCAGCCAACCCCTCCCATGTGGACGGCAGGGGGCCATGGAATTCCATAAGATTACACGCCCACCTCCCTATATTCCCGCCAGCCTGGTAGTAGTCGGTTATGTCCTTGCAGCCCTTATCAGGCAGACTTGCCAGGATCGGATTCCTGGAAGACCTTGCTATTGTGGTGGCTGCCAGTTCGCCCGCCTCGTCATTGTCCGGCAAGATGTAGGTGATATCAGGTCTGATCAGATAAATTCCCCACGCTGCCAAGTCGGGTTGATTGGTTGCGCTCCCTATAGTAACGACCGGCAGCATATCCCCGAATTCCTGGTCGGATAAGATGCAGTCAAATTCGCCTTCCACAAAAAGACAGGGAAAGCTGTTCACAAGCCTGTCTGCGTTGAAAATGGCAGCCGGCTTACTGCCTTTCAGAAGAATGTATTTTGGCAGCGCTGCCAATTGCCTGAATTTTACATACCAAAGGCGGTTCTTCACAAAGCAGGGAATGGATACACCGCTTCGTGTGTTTTCATAGCCCAGCCTGAAGCGTTTGATCGTTTCGTCTTTCAAGCCCCTCGCCCTCAGGTATTCCCGTGCATTGGCTCCAATCGGCTCCCACAGAGCTTTTTCACATCTTTCCACTAGGGAAAGCGCCAGGGCTTGCCATTCCTGATCGGGGGGGACGTAAGCCGGAGCCTTTCCGGGTTGTTCCTGCCGGGTACCACGGCTCCCAAATTGCCTGAAAGCCTCTCACAAACAGACTGAAAACTATCGCCTGGGTTCAACCGCCTGGCTAAACTGATGGGGTCTTCCCATTTGCCATTGGTACAATGCCGGCAAAGCCAGATGTGGTTGTCAGGCTGTACACGGAAGCGGTCTTTCCCACCACAAAACGGGCAAGCGCCGGCATACTCCCCACCGC
>JBAQMM010000090.1:0-9710 GCA_049302815.1 Anaerolineaceae bacterium
GTTCCCGGGATCGCGCACCTGATCGAGGATCAACAGAAAGTCAGGCTGGGTTGGAGGGTTTGGTTTTGGCAGCTCAAAAACCGCCAGGATTCCTTGTGAAATCTCCGTCTCGGAAAGCGAGTCGAATAACTGCGTTTCAACTGTAAAAATGGGGAATTCTGGAGCCAGCCCTGCCAGCAATTCCTCGACGCGGGAGGAATGACCATCTCTCACCAGCAGGAATTGAACCGGCAGGCTGGAACGCAAGCCATCCTCCACCAGGCGGGAACCTTCTGCCGTGAAGGCAAGTTGTTTTCGGCGCGCCTTGGGCTGGTTTAACAGGCTGCGTACCAGTTGCACGCGGGGGTTTTGAGAAGAGGTGATGATTTCATGCATTATTTGCCTGCCTGTTAGGAATTACACGTGTTTCATAATTTTGGAGGGGCGGGAATGGAGATCTTTTGTACCCGTACCTCACCAGAAGCAGTGATGGTCAACAGACAGTACTGCAGCTGGTAGTTGTTCAACCGGTGCGGATAGCCGGCGCCCGGGTTCAAAAAACGCTGCCCGTTCACGATCTCGTCCACCTGGTAATGGGTATGCCCATAGATGATCAGGTTGGCGTCGGGATAAAGCCCGGCCAGACGTTCCTGAAAGAGTTTACGGGTCATCTTGCGGCCGGTGGTGAATAGACGCAGGTAATTGAAAGCGTAATTTGCCATGTTGATATGACCGTGCGTCAGGGTGATGCGCACGCCATTGATCTCAGTATGAATGGTTTTGGGTAGGGCATACCTCTGGAACCAGTCACGGTTGCCTTGCACGGCATGAACCGGCGCGATGGCAGCGAGTTGTTCAAACACAGCCGGCGTGCACAAGTCCCCGGCATGCAGGATGGTTTCGGGTTGATGGCTCTGGATATCCTGAAGCAGGATTGGATCGGGGTATTTGACCCGGTCTCCCACATGTGTATCAGAAAGGACGGCAATCAGGTGATCGGAAGGCATGGTGGATACTCGCTAAATGCTCAGATTGAAGGGATTATCGGGGGCTTTTAAGCATTTGCTGGCGCTCGGCGCCATCCGGTGAGCAGGATGATCTCCCAAAGTGCAACAGGCAGATATACCAATGAATTGGTGAAGGGCGGGAAAGCAGCAGGACCGGTGAGAATGGCTCACAGCGGCGGGTGATGGGTTGGTAGGTAGCATGGCGAGATTATAACAGAGACAGGTACCACCCCAGATAATTTTGGACGAAACCGCCATGTGGGTGTTGGGTGCCGGGGAATGGGTGACCTCCATCTGCCATTAGTATGATCAATAAGGGAGTGATAATAAGTGGGACACGGCAGATCGAGTGTCATTGGGTCTAGAAGGCCGTCTCAGAACGCAGATCGCCATGTCTGGAAGGAAGTCACATGCCCGAACAGTTGTTTGGTCAAAAGGCCGTATTTTCGCTAACGTGGGCAACGATACTATACAAGGGAGGGCGCCCCGCTGGAGGATTTGCGTTCCGGTTAGACCCCCTATATAGCCAGACTCTGCGAATTAGTTTGCGGGAACCTTTGCGTAGTCCTCTAACCCGCGGAAGAAGCGAATCGCGGGATAGAAGCGCTTATTTGCCAAATAAGAAAGTCAGTGGGATATGCAGACGGCCTGCCCAATAAAGTTCATGGTGGTTGTCCCCAGGGAAGACCTGGCTGAGCCAGTCCTGGTTTTCGCGGTAGCCTTTCTCGCGCATTATTTGGTCCACCCGCTCCTGCCAGGGGGCGTATTGGGCATCCAATCCAGCCGTGCCGTGATCGAAATAGAGCCTGTGCGTGCCGGCTTCCGGCAGGCATTTGCGGCAATAATCCAGCATAGGCTCCTGGGCAATCGGCCAATGGGTGGAAAGGCAGCCGGCTCTTCCGAATACCTGTGGGTATTCGCACAAGCCATAAAGCGAGATCAGCCCGCCCATGCTAGAGCCCATCAAGGCAGTGCTCGCGGGGTCGGGCAGGGTGCGGTAGGTCGCGTCAATAAGCGGCTTGACCAGTTCCGTCATCCAGCGCAAATACAGGTCGGACGCGTGGCTTCTTATATGAATCCGTGAATCCGACAGGGTTTTCTCTAAGATTGCCCGGGATGCTTCATCACGGAAGGGTTTTTGAGGCAAGTAATCGCCGAGGCGGTTGCGGGTGTTACCCAGACCGACCACGATAGGTGGGGTGATCCTGCCTTTTTCTGCCAGGTCAGTGATGGTCTGTACCACCTGCCAACCTGGCTTGATGGCGGGGCGGGTATTGAAGATATTCTGCCCGTCGTGCATATACAAAACCGGAAAGCGCCCTTGCGGAGATCGCTGATAAGCGGGGGGCAGCCACACTTCCACCCGCCGGTGAAGCAGACCGGGCAGATCAAGGTGGTCATAAATGTCCAATGCGATTTTTGCCATTAACGCGCTCCTTGCTAATATTGACCCGGACGCGGCCAGCATTATCTGTTAAGCCTCTATTGTACGCCGGTTGGCACGGCATGTCTTGATCGGCTGCGAATGTTGCCAGGCTAAACCATCTCATGAATGCTCTGTCCGGTATATAATTAATCCAACCAAACTGGAGGAACGAAAATGAAAACTTATCGCCTTGACCCCAACAAACTTCCCAAACAAAAAAAGAACATCCTGCTGATGTATGGGATTACTTTTTTGATCATGGTGGTGATCGCTTTGGCGTTAAATTGGGGGCAAGAAACCATGACATCCCTGAGGTGGATGCTCCCGCTCATGCTTGCTCTGTTCGCCTATTCCGGTTACCAGGCTTACCGGCAGCGCAAGGCACTTTGGGACGAGTACAGGCTTGAATTATTCGATGATTACCTGCTTCAGAATCAGCCCAAATACCCGGAATTGCGTCTGAACAAAGCTGACCTGATTGGACTCGAAGAGAAACGCTATGGCACGCTGATCTCTGCCAAACAGGGGAAAAATATCCTGGTGATCACCAAAGATATGCCCGACGCGGATTATGAGGAAGTAAAGCGCATCTTAAATGCCTGGGTGGAAGAGAAGAACCAGGTGGAAGAACAGGAAGAAGATGAGGCATCCCTGGAACTGAATGAACCAGAATCTGAAGTTCCGCAGGTAGAGCCGGAAGATCTCGGAGAAGATGAATAGCCTGCAAATTTAACCTGGATTCAACCTCAGGGCGATGTGTGGGTTTCTTACAGCTTGCCCTGAGGTGCTTTCTTTTAATCCCGGCACCTCAGTGGCTGAGATTTTATCAGTACAATCCGTTGTTCACCTGGATGCGGCCCATCAAGCTATATCCCCGAGATTAATTCCTTTGATGGTTTACCGCAATTGTTTGAGCATGCGCCAGGCCGGTTCCCGGATGGTATGCCATTCGCCCAGGTGATCCTGGTAGCGCCAGACGCCTGGATCCGGACCGATCATCCGGTAACCGTGCTTTTCATATAGCTGGCGCGCCTGGGGGTTGGCACGTGCCACGTTCAAGCGGACGCTGCTGTATCCGCGCATCACCAACTGGTCTTCTGCGAACTGAAGCATAAAACTACCCAGACCCTGGTTGCGGTAAGCGGGCTTGATTCGGAAGGAAAACAGGTAAGCCCGATGAACGCCATCGGCAACGTCGGAATTCCTGGAAAAAAGCAGTAGGAACACCTGACCAATCATCAGACCTTGCTCCGTTTCCGCGACCCAGATCACGGTCGTTCCCGCTTTACAGCTGGCAAAGTGATCGGTATACAACCGGCGAAAATGGGTGAATTCGCCTTCCCATTCAAGTGCGGGCAGGTCACTTTCCTTGATTGGGCGGACACGGATAACCTCCCCGTCCCGGAGTTGATAGGTGGCTTCAGACGTGGATTGGTCGTTCATATCGCTTTAAGCAGAGCGTCCAGCAAAGACTGTTCTTCTTTCGCGGAATTTATTTGACCATCCAGCCAGGCAGTGCGCAGGGCTTGCAGAATCTTCTGGTATTGTGGAGATGGCGGCAGCCCGCGGGCACGCAAGTCATCGCCGGTGGTGATGGGTTTGGCAGAGCGGTATCTGGTCATATAGGCCTGCAGGACGTTCCGCTGGGATTCATCCAGTGTGCTCTGATAGACGGCGGTGATTGCGACCGGTGAGACAAGATCCAATCTCTGGACAATCTGGCTGGGCAGTTTGTCCACCAACTGAGGCAGATTCCGGCGCAGTTCAGCCGTCTGGCTGATATGATGCACCACACGCACTGGGATGCGCAAGCGAGCTGCCACCAATTCCAGTTCGTGGGTCGGCAAAATTTCAAGCCAATAACAGTATCCCAAAACCTGGCGCAGATTGAACTGACCTTCGTTGCTTTCCGTTTTCCATTCAGCCTGGGCAACAGGTGAGTACAGGAATTCCATACGTTTCTCGGCCTCCGCGTCGCAGGGCAGGCTGGGATGAATGGCCTCCAACACGCTCATGGCTTCCAGATACCTAAGGATCTGCGAGATTTTCGGTTCCATCAGCATCAAATCCAGTTCATGCCGCAGGCGCGATCCTGTGAGTTCCTTAAGCAAAGGCAGGCTGGCTTCCAGCAGGCTGAGCGTGCGCGGCTCAAATTTAAAGTCAAAGCGAGCGATAAAGCGGACACCTCGCAGGATGCGCGTGGCGTCGTCCACAAAGGAGAGCGCATGCAAAACGCGGATGAGGCCATTTTGAAGGTCGTGATAGCCGCCCCAGAAATCGTATAATTTGCCGTAATAGGGTCCGTCCAAGCGCAGCGCCAGCGTATTAATGGAAAAATCGCGCCGGTGCAGGTCCATTTTGATGCTGCTGCTCTCGACAGTAGGCAGCGCGGCAGGTTTTTCATAGAATTCAGTGCGGGCAGTGATCAAGTCCAGGTGTTCGGGTAAAGCCTGGGGATCCAGCGGATGATCAGGTTTGAGTTTCTCAGCCACTTGTTCCCGAACCTCGCTTATAACCCATTTAGCAGTCCCAAAACGATGATGGGTGACTGCCCTGCCCCCATAGACCTCGACCAGGTGATTGACGAATTCGATGGCATCCCCTTCAATGACGATATCAAAATCCTGGCTAGGCTGCTTCAACAGCAGGTCCCGGACAAACCCACCCACGATATATGCCTGGACGTTCTGTTTGGTGGCTTCCAAGGCGATAGTCTGAAGCAGAATCTGGCGGGGATAGGGGATGGCATTGTTGAGCATGCGGGTGAGCTCTTCCTGGCTGGGAGAGTGATTGAACCCACTGTGTGTGCTGATCAGGTCTGTGCGTGTGACAATGCCAATGACTTCACCGTTCTCAGGATCGATGACGGGCACCTGTCCCCAGCCGCTGGAAGCCATAACTTCCTGCAGGTGATCGAGTGTGTCTTGGGGGATGACGCTCACTGAGCCGGCATCCATTAAATTGCCCGCGTTGGCACTTATCTTGTGGCTGAGCGCCCGATCCACATTCCTGCGGGTTAGCAACCCGACCACCTTGCCATTTTCAATGACCGGGTAGCCCTCAAACCCATAACGTTTCATCAGGTCAGCCACCGTTTCAACGGGTGTATCTGGGCTGAGCAGAAGCGGCTTGCGGGACATGATCTGGCGCACACGCACGGATGGATGCACAATTTCGGGTAAAAGTGCCACAACCTGCTGGAAGATTTTTCTCCACTGCGCGGGCATTTCATTTGGCGTGGGTCGTGTTTCAGTGCGTATCAAGGCCGATGCCGCCCTTTTATGACCGCCGCCGCCAAAATAACGGGCTAACTGAGCCATGTCCACCTCATCGCTGGTGGAGCGGGCTACCAGACGGATTCCCTGGCGGGTTGAAACCAACAGCACCAGACCATCCGGATTCATAAATTCCCGCATTTTATGGGCGACTGTGGAAATCTCATCGTGGATATCCAAAGCGCTGGCTTTGGCAACCAGGATGGTGTGATTCTCAATGGTATGCGTGGTCATGTCTTTCAACAGGCGGTCGTAAAGGAGCACCTGCGCATTTGAAAGCGGCGGGTTAAGGTAGCGGGAGGCATTATTGAGATCCGCCCCATGCTCGAGCAGATAGGCGGCTGCCAGCAAGTCCCGGGTGGTGGTACTGGCATAACTCAGCGAACCGGTATCTTCGTAAATGCCCAGAATCATCAGTGTTGCCTGGCTGGAGCTCAAAGGAATTTCAACCTCGCGGATTTTCTCGACCAGCAAGGTGGTACAGGCGCCGGTTGTGTGCAAGTCAACTTCCCAATCCGGGTTGGTGTGGGCTTTGCGCGGATGATGATCAATCACGTGGATCCTGGTTTTGGGTGTCAGTCCCTTTAAGGTGATCAGAGACTGGGTATCCACCAGGGTGATGTTACAAATGGGTTCTGCCGGCAGATCCGTGATCTGGCTGAAACCCAACTCCGTCCCGAAATGCTTGACGTAGGAAAGGCCGTTGCGGTTGATCTGGCGGGGTAAGAGCGCGAATGAGCCCTCATCCAACAGGTGCGCGCCCAACAGGGAAGCCAGGGCATCCAAGTCCGCCTGTTCATGTGTTAAGACGAGTCTCATTCCATTTTTCCCTGTGCTGGTTGGAAAAGTTGTTCCCAAAAGATGGTTAATTTACCAACCAGGCTGTCTGATTTTCAAGATTAAATGCATTATAAATGCTTTGTGAAAGCTTGGCAAAGAGCCAATTGCCTTCAGAAAAAACCAACTGTTCGCTGGAATTGATAAAGATGATCAACACGTAATCTCCACCTGGCGTGGACACGACTCCGGCGTCGCTCATGGTATGCAAAAGCCCGTCCAGGTCAGAGGTCCAGCCATGTTTGTGGGCCGCTGAACCTTCGGGGGGCAGACCAGCCTCGATCAGCAGTCCAATCTTGTTGCGTCCCAACAAGCCCAACATTTGCTGACATTCCGTGGCTGTGACTGAACCACCGAAAAAACCGACCGCCGCATCAGAGGGTGTGCCTTTGGAACAGGTGTAGACGCGGGTCAACAGATCGCCGATTTCCGAGGGAACGGTTTGATTATAGAAATCAGGGTCCAGGTAGACATCCGTGCGGGAATTTGCCGGAGTGGTAAATTGCTGCAGCAGAGGCGCGCCGGTATAAAAGTAGCCTGCCAGAAAGGTGTTTTGGTAGCCTAAATCACGCATATCCTGCGTGACGACCAGCGGTCCGCGGGTTTCATCCAGGTAGGTGCTCATGAGCGAGTCGGCCGGCGGATTTTCGGAGTAAATAATCATGCGCTCCATCCATCCCAGCGCCTGCTCAGGGGTGGGTTCCGTCAGGTGATTGAATATCGACGCCATGATC
The DNA here is from genome assembly GCA_049302815.1 of Anaerolineaceae bacterium. Taxonomy (GTDB): domain Bacteria; phylum Chloroflexota; class Anaerolineae; order Anaerolineales; family Anaerolineaceae; genus Mesolinea. The sequence goes on from JBAQMM010000090.1 coordinate 7,259, forward strand.
GGAATTTTGATGGTGCTGGCAGCGGAGTAGGCTACATCCACCCCAACCGGCTGGTAGTTCCGCAGCGCGAAGTGCAAGGTTTCATTCGTTTCCAACCCGTGCAGGTAGACCTCCACCAGACCGTCAAAGCCTTCCAGTTGAATGGTCTGCTTGAGAAAAACCTCCAAGTTGCGGGGGTCGAGGGCGATGGGTTCCGTTTCCCGCACTGCCAGGTCAACAATGCGCTCATCGGGCGAGTATAGAGCTGTTTGGACAGCTTCCACAGCGGCGTCCGGATCCATTCCATGCCCGGGAAGACCGGATGTGTAGTTGGTGCTGTAGAGGATCGGCAGGGCAGCAGTGGCAGGCTGATCGTAGCGCGGGGAGATGGCTTCAAGCAAGAAGCCTCGCAGCGTGTCAGTGTTGACTGTCGCCTGCAAGGGAAAATCCTGTTCTATCACGCTGGTTTTACCCCACAGGTGTTTCCACCAGCTGCTGCCTGGCAGCCCAGCTTCGAGCTGGTCCAGGGTAGCCTGTGCGTCCAGGCTGAAACCCAGGTCCGACGGGAAAAACTGCATGCGGGCTCCGCCGTAACGCAGTTCGACCGGCTGGTAAAAGGCTTGCCCCAGGCGCACTTCAGCATCAGACCGGCTGAGGCCACCCAAGGGCACCCCTTGGACACTCACCCCGATCGGGTAATCCAGATTTTGCCCGCGGAAATTTGCAAGGTCGCTGAAAAGGATGATCAGGCTGAAGACGATGAAAAAAATGCCAAAGCCACCGAAGACCCATTGAAGCGGGGAGACCTGGTGGCTGGTGGAAGCAGGTTTCATGCAAGAAATTCTACCAGAAAGGACGCTGACTGTGGTAATAAGACTGATCAAACCCGCTTCAGATTTCGTATTGCCACAAAATAAGAAGTTACTGAAGGATCTTTAACAATTGACCAATATTGTTCTGCATACGCTCCCCGATTAGCACAGGATTGAGAGAATTCTACCGGAGTGTGAGGTATCTCTTGACAGGGCTCACCCAACCGCCAGTTATCCTGGGCAAAGCGAAGGATCTGGTTTGGGAAAGGTTGCTGGGATTGGTCTGTCTTGTTTTTGGTCCCGACATCTCCAAAGCATTGTTTTTTTGGATATAAATCTGAGGGAAGGATTCTCCGTCTCTGCGCTCCTCAGAATCACACCTTGTAGGGGGGGCGGGAGCCCACCCTACAAGGTGAAATTAGCTCAACCGGTCTGAAGATCATCAGTCTTTCTTTTGATAACCCGTGAGCAGTCTTTTGATCGAGCGGATATGACAAAGGATTAACCAGCAATTTGGCAATAAATGGAACCTTGAGACTTCAATTGCCTTCCTTAGTCGGACGATACTTGGAACAACTGGTCGTATCCGGATAGCCAACCCCGCGGATTTTCCAGCTCCCTTCCTCTTTTACCATGGTTACCATATGGGTATAGGTTCCCGAGGGACCAGCTCCCCAACCGCCTTCAAAATCCATATAGACATCAATCATGTACCTCTGGCAGATATCATCAACATCATCCGACCAGCCCAAATGCATCCCAGGCGTTGTGGCTGCAGTGGCACGCCAATCTTCATATCTTTGGAGGGAAAGTATCTCATACTTGGTCGGGATTCCACTAGCATTTGAAATATAGCGCTCTGCTGTTCTATAAGAGGGTCTGTCCAATTGGGTCAACAACTGATAGGCTTGTGCGTACTGTTGGTTTGTCAGAAATGCATAGTACGCTACAATAACTTCTTCCGGCGCCATTAAGAAGTATCTTTCTTCCAGGGTCGGGAGCGGAGTGGGAGTGGCTCCAATAGTTGCCTGGGTGGCAGCCGTTGGTTCAGTCGTCGAAGTAGAAGTTGCTGTGGGTTCAATGGTAGCCGTGGCAGGTCTTTGTGTCGGGACTCTTTCAGGCGTGATAGTCTCAGGGGAGGGCAAACCCGTTTCGGTCGCGGACTCTGGATTGGCAGTACAAGCTACGAGAACGCAGATGGTGAGGATGCTATACAGGATAAACCAAGATGCATGTAAAGTTCGCATGGTATCAACCTCCATTTTTACCTGTTTTCTGTAATTATTGTTGACCGTATATCTACGGTCAACAATAATTAATTCTTATTCAAACAGTCTTAATACTGCCAACCTTCCCATCAATACCCCGTGATGTGAAGAGAATAGGTTCTGTAGTAATTAAAAGATGTAAAAGGGTAATTGTCCTTATCTTCACTGTGGGCGGCAATCAATGGAAATAATGACCCGTTTCCCAGATCCACCATCGCCACAACTATCACGCTATGATCATACTCGGAAGGATAGTCTCTTAAGTCATACATGATGATGTCACCAGCTTGTAAATTTTCGGCTGTACTTATCACACCTTCCGGTCCCCCAGTCCAAAAATGACCGTTGATGACAAAATCATAGAGCGGATAAACGCCTGTCCAGGCAGCGGCA
>JBAQMM010000091.1:0-18340 GCA_049302815.1 Anaerolineaceae bacterium
GGGTAGACGTGCGCGCTGGCAAAAACGACCAGGTCTGCATGGGCATGCTGGACGCCCAGGTTGATCGAGCGCCCGAAGGTGAAATCCTGCGGGGAAATGTTCATAAGGCTGACCGGGTAGCTCGAGGCGATGGCGATGGTCGCATCGGTGGAGCCGGAGTCCACCAGGATTACCTCAACCTCCTGGATGGATTGGTGGGTGATGCCTTCCAACAGGCGACCAATATGTTTCTCTTCGTTATAGGAACGAATGATGATAGAGCAAACCGGTTGTGTCAATGGTTTCCTTCAAATAACCTTTTTCAATCTCTGGTGAGCCAGGCTCAAAGAATCATATTATACAATGATAATCTATCCGGCAATCTTTGCTGCACTGGATGCCCAGGGCAATCGCATCTAAATTTCTTTTTATGAAAAAACGACACTTTTGATCATTTTGAGTTGGCAATATGTGCATTTGTTGGTTCGTTTATGTGTCTAATTGCCGATGAAAGGAGTTTCATATATGGCTCACTTGCTGATAAAGTTTGAGTGGGGTGTAAAAATCGAACACAAAAATGGCAAAAAAAACTTGTCAGACATAAGATGCGATTGCCCTGCCTTGGACACCACCATCCTGACCCGTGTTGGGCTTCTGAAATCACCCCTCTCTTTACATTGTCTGTGCGACCGCGTCGGCATTCAGACCATGATCCAGCCTTCCTTGGATCGGAATCTTTGCCCGGTAGAAGCGACGTGGACGGCAGACAGTTTCGCGTTTTTATGAGCCCGACCATAAGGGTTTTTTATCAGCCCGATTCTCCGATGCGATAGCTTAAAATAAAACAGCAACTCGTCGCTGCTGTTTTGTGACTTTTGACTGAGAGTTACCGGCTTATTCAGCTGCTTGAAAAGCCCTGGTCAGCCGGCCAATATTATTTGTTCTTGCGGGTAGCCCGGTCAACGACCACTGCCAGCACCAACACGGCACCACGGACAATGTACTGGATGGAAATATCAATCCCCATCAGGTTCATGCCGCTGGTCAGTGACATCATTACCAGGGCACCGACGATGGAGCCGGTCACCTTACCCACACCGCCGGCAGCAGATACGCCGCCAACAAAGGCGGCAGCAATAGCATCGGTCTCGAAACCAAGCCCGGCTGTGGTTGTGGCAGATTGAAGGCGGGAGGCATACAAGATGCCTGAAAGAGCTGAGAGCAATCCCATCGCTCCAAAGACGGTAAAGGTAATCCGGGAGACACTGATGCCGCTTAATTCAGCAGCCTCGGGGTTCCCGCCGACCGCGTAGATGTGCCTCCCCAGTGGCGTTTTAGTCGTGACAAATTGGAATATTGCCACCACCAGCAAAACAATCACCAAACTCCATGAAAGACCGTTGTACCCTGAAAGCACCCACGAAACATACCCGATGACGGCGGAGATAAGCACCAGTTGCAGGATAAACATGTTCATGGGGGGCACAGCAAAGTTATAAGACATCTTTGTTTTTCGACTCTTGATCGCGCTAACAATATACAGGATGATCCCAATTACTCCAATTATCAGAGTAACCTTGTGATTGTTATCCAAAAAGCCAATGTCCGGGATATCCGGGATAAAACCGTTGCCGATGGCATTGAAGACTTTATCTTTAATGATGATGGTGCCTGTACCCATGGTCACCAGCAGCAGCGCACCGCGGAAGATCAAGCCGGCTGCCATAGTGGACACAAAAGCGGGTACGCCGAGTTTTGCAATTGGGGTGGATGTCAATAATCCGGATAAAATGCCCAGGATCAGTACAACCGGAATAACCACATAAACTGGAAAACCCCAAGACGAAAGCGCGATGGCGGCAAAGGCTCCCAAAAATCCTGCCAGGTAACCGACGGAGAGATCGATATGGCGAATGACAATCACCAAGGTCATACCGACCGCGAGGACCGCGATATAGCCCATCTGGTTCAGCAGGTTGCTGATATTCCTCGAAGAAATAAAGACACCGTTGGTCGTGATAGTGAAAAACACCATGATGACGATCAGGGCGATAAACATGAAGTATTCGCTGATGTTGGATGTCAGCATTTTTTTGATATCTGTAAAGACTGAACTCTGTTTAATTTTTGGTGTGTCTTCTGACATGGTGTTTCTCCTCAATAATCTACTGCCAGTTCCATGATTTTTTCCTGAGAGGCTTCCGCAACGAGCAATTCACCGTTGATCCTTCCCGCAGACATGACATATACGCGATCACTCATCCCCAGGATTTCAGGGAGTTCTGATGAGATCATAATGATGCTCATCCCTTTTTCGACCAGTGAATTCATAATCGTATAGATCTCATATTTTGCGCCCACATCGATACCCCGGGTGGGTTCATCCAGGATCATGACACCAGGTTTAACAAACAGCCATTTACCCAAAGACACCTTCTGCTGATTGCCGCCGCTTAAGTTGCGGACTTTTTGTTCAATGGAAGGCGTTTTAATATTGAGGCTTTGCTTGTAATCTGAGGCGATCACGATTTCTTCATTCTCATTGATGACCCCGGATTGGGTGATTTCCTTCAAATTTGCCAGGGTGATGTTCTGCTTAACATCCTGGATAAGAATCAGCCCATTGCCCTTACGATCTTCCGTGACATAGGCAAGCTCGGCTTTGATGGCATCATGTGGGTCCTTGAATTTTTGTTCTTCGCCTTTGATCCACAAACTGCCGCTGATTCGATAATGATCCGGGTTGCCAAAAATGCTTTTGGCTAATTCCGTGCGACCCGACCCCATTAGTCCAGCAATGCCTACAATTTCACCCGCGTGAACGTTGATGTTTACATCCTTGAGGATGTCTCTACCAAGTGCGAAGGAATAGGCACTCCAGTTTTCGAGCCGCAGGACCTCTTCTCCGATGACTATTTTTTCCCGCTTTGGGAAAACATTATCGATTGAGCGACCAACCATGTTCTTAATCAATAGGGGTTCAGTCAGCGTGGTCTTATGCGCGTTAAGGGTGCAGATGGTTTTGCCATCCCGCAGGACGGTGACCGTATCCGCGATTGTCAGAACCTCACGCAATTTGTGAGAAATCAGGATGCAGGTAACACCTTGATCTTTTAAACCTTTGATCAGATTTAAAAGGTTGTCGCTGTCAGTTTCATTCAGCGCCGCGGTAGGTTCGTCCAGGATCAGGATTTTCACCTCTTTTTTGAGCGCTTTGGCAATTTCTATCAGTTGTTGTTTACCGACACCGAGGTTCTTTATCTTCGTGGCAGGATTGACGTCAAGCCCTACTTTCTTGAGCACCTCGGTGGCCTGCTTGATGGTCTCGTTCGAATCAATAGTGGCACCGCGGGTGATCTCGTTGCCGAGAAAGATATTTTCATAAACGGATAATTCCGGAACAAGGGCAAGTTCCTGGTAAATGATAGCAATCCCTGCTTTTTCGCTGTCGCGAATGCCGTTGAATTTTTGAAGTTCACCCTCTACAAAAATTTCACCACTGTACGAACCGTAAGGATGAACACCACTGAGCACCTTCATTAATGTGGATTTGCCTGCGCCATTTTCACCGACCAGGCAATGGATTTCCCCTTTGGCAACACTAAAGGTGACATCGTCCAATGCTTTGACCCCTGGAAATTCTTTGGTGATGGACTTCATTTCCAAAATTGGTGTATCCATGAGCATCTCCAGCACAAACTAAAACAAATTTAACTTAACATTTGAATAGTGACTGGTTTCCCAGTCACTATTCAAAGATTTACTTAATTTTATTACTCAAGCCCAGTGAAATCGCTAGCCGGGTAGTAACCAGAGTCAATGATCGCTGCCTTGACATTGGATTTGTCGACAGAGACAACCGCGGAGGGTTTCGCTGGAACATCGATCACACCGTTATTGTAGGTGTTGGTCTGCTCTGGGGTCGTGCCTTCGAGGAAGGCAACCGCAGCGGCGATGGCATCGGAAACGAGGGTGCGGACGTCTTTCAGGACGGTCATGGACTGCTTGCCATCAATGATGTACTGGACGGAGGCTTTTTCAGCATCCTGACCGGTCACGAAGTATTCGGTGACGTCGGTATCGGCAGCGAAGGCATCAGCAATAGCACGAGCGGTGCCATCATTGGGTGCCAGGATAAAAACCTGACCCTTGTCAGCCGCAGTTGTGGCTGTCAGGTTGGCTTCTGCGAGGTTCTTGGCGGTGTTGAAATCCCAGTTGGTGGTGATTTGGCCAATGATCTTGGCCATTTCGTCACGGGTGAGGGTGGCCTTGCCCTGCAGGGCAACGGCTTCCGCGGAGTTCTTGATCACGAAAGTGCCATCTGCAATCTTGGGTTGCAAAACGTTCCAGGCACCTTCGAAGAACAGGAAGGCGTTGTTGTCAGAGGAAGCGCCTGCATACAGATACAGGGGCAGACCGGTTCCGGTGGCTTTGTCAACCAGGTATTGGGCCTGGGCGGCGCCAACAGCAATGGAGTCGAAGGTTACATAGTAATCGACGGCATCGGTGTCGGTGATCAGGCGGTCATAGGAGACGACCTTTACGCCGGCGGCACGGGCAGCTTCAGCGGACGCGGCAGCAGCGGTGCTGTCTTGAGGGCAGATGATCAGGACTTTGATGCCCTTGGAAATCAAGGTTTCAACGTTCTGTTTTTCTTTGGCGGAATCACCCTGGCTGAAGAGAATCTCCACATTGTAGCCGGCTGTTTGCAGGGCATCTTTGAAGCGGGTTTCATCTTGGATCCAGCGGGGTTCGTCCTTGGTAGGAAGGACAATGCCGACAGCCAGTTTTTCGCTATCTGGTGTTGTTTCTTCGGTAGCGGCTGGTTGCTGTGCACAGCCGGCTAAAGCCATGCTGGCAACAATTAGCAGGCTAATCAGCGACCATACGATTTTCTTAGTTTTCATTCTTTTTCTCCTTAAAATATAGTGATATAGATTTTACTGATCGTGTTGATTGGTATACCTTTGGTTTGAAAAATATATCTATTTTTACACTCACTCCCTTTCCAGGTTTTACCTAAGATTCTTATTCATTTTACTTCGTTTACGACTTGAGTACCAGAAATTGGTAGGTAATGTTTAATAAATTCATACAAAACCTGCAGAATTCTGGACGGAAGAAAAGAGGGTTACAAACGAATTGTCGATGACACATGTTAAATTAACAAATTTTTAACATGTGTCATATTAATAACATAAATCCATAAGAGTGTCAATCAGATGGAGGCTTCAAGGCAGTGCCAGGAGATGCAAATCTTATTTTATGAAGCGCTAATAATAGGCCTGATCTGGGTTTTAGCGATGTTATAATCCACTGAATTGATTAATTGAGAAAGAGACCCAATGGCTAAAACAACTGTTAACTGCCCTAATTGCCGCACCCCCATCATGGTGGAAATCACCCGCTTGTTTGACATGAATACCGACCCGGACGCCAAAGAGAAGTTGCTTTCCGGCTCTGCCAATTATTTCAGCTGCCCGGTCTGTCATTATCAAGGCGTGTATCCCACCCCGCTTGTTTATCATGACCCTGATAAGGAACTTCTCCTCACCTATTTCCCTCCCGAAACCAACACACCTCTGCCAGAACAGGAACGCATCCTCGGACCCTTGATCAAGAAAGTTGTGGATGACCTGCTCCCAGCCAAACGCAGAGCCTACATTTTCCGCCCCCAAACCATGTTGACCCAGCAACGGCTGTTTGAACGCATCCTGGAAGCCGATGGCATTACCCCTGAGATGATGAAAGCCCAGCAGGAAAAACTGGCTTTGCTCCAGCAGCTTGCCTCTGCCAAACCGGATTCCCTGCCGACCTTGATTCAGCAGCTGGATGGAAAAATTGACGACCAAATATTCCTGCTGCTCTCAAGGCTGTCGGAAGCCTCGGCAGCCGGCGGTGATCAACAGGGTGCCCAAATCCTGATGGGCGTGGAAAAAGCTTTGTTGGAGCACTCCACCTACGGGAAGAACCTGGCTGAGCAGGCAAACGAAACACAGGCAGCCATTCAGAGCCTGCAGGAACTGAGCAAGAACGGTCTGACCCGTGAAGCCTTGTTGGATCTGATTATTCAATCTGCCCACTCCGAAGTCCGCCTGACCACCATTGTGACCATGGCCCGCGGCGGACTGGATTACACCTTCTTCCAACTGCTCAGCAGCAAGATCGATTCTGCAAAGGGAGAAGAAAAGCAAAAGTTGCTCGACTTGCGTGAAAAATTGCTGCAACTTACCGAAGAGGTTGACAATGCCCTCAAGGAACAGGCTGCCCAGGCTCAGACCCTGTTGGATGAGCTGCTTAAGACAGACAACCTGGAGAAAGCCACCCAGGAAGCACTGCCGAGGATCAACCAGGCGTTTGCGGACCTGGTCAATCGGGAAGTCTACGCCGCTCAATCTGCCAATGACGAAGCCAGGCTGAATAAGTTGAATGTCATCATTACAGTGGTGCAATCTGCCAGTGCCTCCAGCATGTACATCCAGCTGATAGAAATGCTCATAAATACACCCGACGGGAAAGCCCGCCAGGAAATCCTGGAGCAAGCCGGCGATGCCATTGATCCCGACTTTTTACAGATGTTATCCGGTCTGATCAGCCAGATTGAAAGCAAAGGCGATCAGCCCGAAGTATTAATCAAATTGAAAGACCTCAACCGCGAGGTGCTGCGTTTCTCGATGCAGAAGAACTTGGAAAAAGAAAATCCCGGTTAATGCGGCTGGTTTTCCATGCGCAACCCATGACCCCGAACGGTGACGATATAGTCATAATCGGGGTCAAGCTGATTAATGCGCTCCCGCAGGCGGCGCACCAGGGCATCAAAAGCCTGTTCTGTCACCCAGCGGGTATTCTCCCCCCAAACCGCGTCGATCAGGTCCTCGCGCGCGACCACCTCGCCGGCCTTTTGATAGAGCGCTGAAAGCAGGTTAAACTGTTGGGCTGAAAGAGGTGGCTCCAATTCCACGCCGCGCACCCAGACGCGTTTGGAGGCTTCATCCAGCCGCAGGCTGAAAGCGTACAGCATTTCCGGCGGAAGGTCAGTCAACGGCAGAGTGGCATCGGAGCTGAGGAAAAGAAAGACCTGGGTGAAGGCGATCTGGATTTCATCGCCCTCATGCAATTTTTGGAGAGCTTCAAGGCGCTGTCCGTTCAGGTAGGTGCCATTTTTACTCCCCAGGTCTTCCAGGAATACCCCTTCCTTTGTAAAGGAAACCCGGGCGTGCTGCCTGGAAACCTGCCGATCGGGAACCACGATGTCGCACGACTCATCGCGACCTAGCGTCATTGCGCCGCTGATCGGCCACTGTTGACCGGCCATGGGGCCAGTATGGGCGACTAATACAGGTGATTCCATCGTTTATGTCAAGTCACTTATCGGCTATAATAAGAATTATTATAATGCAAGCAGACCATCGGGTCTAAAATACTGTATTACCCAGGTACGCCGATAACCTGGGAGATTAAGCCCGTAGCGTCGAGAGAAAAAGGAAGTACGGAATGCCCGTTCAAGCCAGCATTGGCTCAATACTGCATGATCGCTATTGCACCGTGCGGATCATCGGTCAGGGAGGGTATGGCTGCATACACCTGGCGGAAGATCTGCGCTTAAGCGGGCGGTATTGCGCTGTCAAACAGGTGACTTACGACGCCTCCTTGCCTCCTGACCTGCTTAAAGAGGCACGCGAACAGTTCTTGCGCGAAGCTACCGTTCTTGCTAGGTTGGACCATCCCAATTTGCCCAAAGTATCCGATTACTTTTCCATCAATGATGACGATTTTCTGGTAATGGATTATGTGCCGGGGGATGACCTGCGCACCCTGGTCACCAAAGCCACCCAGAAAGGCAAGTTTCTGGAAGAGGCTGAGGTACTCGACTGGGCCAGGCAAATTGGTGACGCCCTGGAGTACTTGCACAAACAGGATCCCCCCATCGTCCATCGTGATATTAAACCCTCCAATATCAAGCTGACGCCGACCGGATTGGTCAAGTTGGTGGACTTTGGGTTGGTCAAACTTTTGGCTCCGGACGAGGTCACCATCACCATCCTGCAGGGGCAGGGCACAGCCATTTATACGCCCCTTGAGCAGTACGGCGGTGATAGTTTGCATACCGACAGCCGCGCGGATATCTACGCCTTTGGCGGAACTTTATACCACCTGCTGACCAATCAGACGCCGATCAACGTGCGCGACCGCTTTTTGGATCCCCGCAGTCTGCCAAATCCCCGCTCCATCAACCCTGAGATTTCTCCGCGGGTGGAAGAGGCGATCTTGTGGGCGATGGAAATGCATCCAGATGACCGCCCTGCGGATGTGCGTACCTTCATGAAAGCCCTGACCGGCGACAGCACCAGCCGCCTGCATGCTGGGGCAGGCACAATGAATGGATCAAAACGTCCGGTCAGAATGGGAGATCCGGAATGGCGACTGCTCGCCATTGCTTCCGGTTTGGCTTTTCTCAGCTTGCTGCTGACGCTTCTGCATAATCTTTAATCCTCATGGCATTTTCAAGCTGGTTCCTGCGGGCAAACGCAGGTCAGGGCACGGAACGGATTGTCAGGCACCCTATGACGGACCTGGTTTACACTCACCTATTCTGCTAAGGCGCTCCGTGATCAGGCTGGCGTTGATTGAGGGTGTGCCAGCCTGAACGAAGACAACCATTTTGGCGCAGTCGTCCCCTTATACAGCCATCGGGGATGCTCCCCAGCTGCCGAGCGCAACCTATGAGTGATCGGGAAGCTTTACGAATTTTTGTTGGAGGGAAAATGCGGCGTGTTACTGGACATCCACCAGATCAAGGCAGCGATCCAGCCGAACAGTATACCCACCATCGCCATTTGAATCACAAACCATGTTCCCCCTTCGAGGACCAGCTGCTGCAGTGAAGGCACCCCGAGGGTCAGGAGCAAATAAGCCACCAGTCCACCAATCAGCGAGCATAAACCTGAGCGCAGCCCCCAACGGCTGGTGCCCCACCAAAAACGACCGACCAGGAAAGTCAACCCAAATCCGAGCATCAACACCATCAGCATCAGCAGCCAGTCCTGCATGTCTGGGTAGCCTGCTTGATTGTTGGAACCCTCCCGCGTGGGTTCAGGGGTGGTTTCGACAACCCTGGTTGACGTCAGTGTCGGCGTCGGGGAAGATGTTGCTGTGGGGGTGGGCATGATCAATTGTGCCAAGCCGCCCTGGGTATTCAGGATCAACGTTCCGGAGGTGTTAGCCGGCTCACTGCTGGCAGTCACCTCAAAGATGCCTTCACGTTCGATGCGATATTCAATGGTGGCAAACCCACCCTGCGTGACGGCTTCGGGTTGGGCGATGATGAGTTCGTCCCCTGCCAGCCGGATAGTGAACCGTACCACTGTCCCATCCGGTACCAGGTGTTGATTGTGGTCGCGTATGATCCCCGCCTGAATTTTCACGGTTTCGCCCAGGCGGAACAGGGGAACCGGTGCTTCCGCGGTGGGCGATGGCGTCTGAGCGGCGGAAGGCTCTGACGTGGTCAGGTCTATTGGCGTCACCAATGTGATCGGAATGACCTGGTTTGGATCGGGGGCGGTTTCCGCGATGAGGTCGTATCCAACTGCCGCGAGTGATACTGGCAGGGATCCGTTAGCCTGGGTTTCCTGCATGAGTACCCTGGCGGCGACGTCCACAAATCCCTGGTTCTTGCTGAACAAGCCGTAGTAAGCCGTCAACTTGGAAATTTCGGTTGCGTCCAGGTAGTAAGGCGCGTCGTAAGCAAACACGATTACCTTCTTATCCCGCAGCAGGTCCAGCCTTTCCGATAAGATTCTCCGCAGGGCGTAAGACTCAGGGACATTCGGGTCGAGGTCCTGGATGTTGAATATCACCCAGGTAGCTCTTTTTAGGTTGTCCGCCAGGTAAGGGTCGGTCGGCTCGGTTTTTTTGTCGAGAACCTCGATTAGCTGGGCAAAACTGTAGGAGCTCAGCCGGCTCTGTAGAATCTGGTTGCTCCCGGAGGGTCCATACAGGTCCAGCAAGGAGTCTTGGAAGGCTTTTACGGATAACCCGTAAGCAGTGGCACAGCTGCTGCATTGGGTCTGGGTACGTTGGTCTGTAAAAATGACCATATATTCGTAGGTGGAAGGCGGGCTTGGCAGCAGAGTGTTCAGGTAATCGCTGCTGGGTGAGATCAGCGTGACGGCTTCGCGTGCCACACCAAAATTGACTTGAGTAGACGTTCCAACGTTGGAGAGTTCATCCTTATTGGGGAGGACATGTTCCAGGGTGAATTCGCCATAGAGCTCTGTTTTGGCGTTAAGAATACGCAAGACCGCAGCATCCACCCTCTGAGCAAACAACGAATCCTCCACGTATTTTTGGGAGAAAAAATCAAGGGTGTGCAGGATGGTTTCATAGGAACTTTCATCACCGGTGCCCACAAAGTCGTTCAGGTAGAGCATGTCGTTGCCAGCCAGGAAAGCCGTCCGCGCGATGTTGGTGGCGTCAAAACTAGATCCGGTCGAGTCGAAGAACAACCTCACCGCCCGACTGCCAAGATTGTCGCTGACCGTCAGCCCACCGGCATCCCGCCAGGCAGCCAAGGGTTCCACCGCCAGAAGCTGCTCCAAATCAGTGGAATCAAAGCTGACTGGACGGGTGGTGGCGCGAATGTTTCCCTGAAAGCCCTGGAAACGGATATGTGAGATCATCAACCCATCCACTTGGGCGGCCGGATCTTCAGAACTGGTCACCGCTATATAGGGAGCAAGTTCGATTTGCTTGAGCTGCTCCAGTGATTTCCTCACCGTGGCGACTTCTTCTGTGGGAGGGCGGTCCGCCCCACCCAGACCAGGGAAGTGCCTGGCAATCACGCTCATCCTGCCAAGGCTGCCAGTGTGAAGACCGTTCACATAGGACTTGCCCAATTCCCCCACCCAATAGGGGTCGCCGCCGTAAGTCTGCGTGCCGGCATAACCGGCAGTCTCCAGGCTGCTGGTGTCCACCACATCCAGGCTGGGTCCAAGATACAGATTGAAACCCAGGGCAGCCAGATCCGCTCCCATAACTTCTCCGACCTCCTGCGCCAGGGCAGGTGACCAGGTGGCGCCCAGGGTCATCTGATTGGGCAGCGGGGTGAGACCGCTGATGATCTGATCGGAAGACCCACCGCCTCCGCTCTGTTCGATGCCAATATAGAGTGGGACGTAGACGGGCGGCTCCCCGGTGATGGTTGACTCAGGCTGCTGCTGGGTCTTTTCCCATGCCTGGGTTTGCATGGTTGCAATCAAGTCATAGGCAGATGAAACGGCGTCCGGGTCGACGAAGTTGTCATGGTCAGCTCGTAGAACAAAACCGCCAATGTGACGGTTGGTGATCAGATCGTAGAGCTCAGAGGTTGGGCTGACATCGCTGCCGTCAAAAGTGACCAAGAAGAGCTGACCAACTTTCTCGGCCGGAGACATCTGCGCCAGCAGGTTTGCAGCCTGAATGGACTGCTCGGACGGGTTTGCCTGCGCGATGCCAGGTATTAAACCGCCCAACAACGCCATGACCAGACACACCGCGAGCACTGTCCGGGTTTTCACGCCTCACCTTCCAGAGCTTTTCGGGCAGCTGCCGGGTCGTTGCAGATGACCCCATCCACCCCGCAGGCATACATGCGGAGCAACGCCTGGGGATCGTCCACTGTCCAGGTATTGACCCGTTTGCCTATGCCGTGCAGTCTTGCCACCATGACCTCGGTTACATCGGCGTGGTAAGGGTGCAGGGCGTCGTACGGGAAGAGCCTGCCCACCGCCCCCTGCATGAGGCGGCTGCCCGGAGAGGTCAGCAAACCCAGTTGGAGCTTGGGATTAATGTGGCGGGCACGGCTCAAGTTGGTGGGGTTAAAGGAAGAAAGCAGGACCGAATCCTGCAGATTGAAGCGTTCGGTCAGCGCGATGACATGTCTGGTGAGCGCGTCAAACGGATGGGAATAATTTTTGAGTTCGACGTTGATCAGGAGCTTGCCGCCCAACTCCTCATACACCTCGGTGAGAGTGGGCAGCTGCTCACCCCGAAACGCGCTGCCAAAGTGAGCGCCGGCATCCAGTTCACGCAGGGCGGCGTAAGGCATCCCAGCTACTTTTCCACTGCCGTTGGTGGTCCGGTCGACCGTATCATCATGGATCACGACCAGTCGGTCATCAGCGGAGAGCATCACGTCCAACTCAATCCCATCAGCACCAAGCTGGCGTGCCAACCGGAAGGCCGCCAAGGTATTTTCAGGCGCCAATGCACTGGCGCCCCTGTGGGCGAATATCAGGGGGATGGGCGTCTTCTCTGCTAACATTAAGAATATTATAGCATGCGCGGAGGTACCCCAAGTTCACCGCCGGACTGAAACCGGCATTTGCATGTGGGAAGGGCGCGGAGAGCTTGGGCAACCCCCGATTCAACCAGTTAAAGGTGTGAGCAGCAGCCAATTAGCGGGGCTGCTGCTCACATAAGGAGGAGTAGAGATCGAAAGTCTTTTGCCTGTTGCGACCGGTTTTCTTGGAACCTGTCAGTGCTTAATCCTGGTCGGGCGTTTCTTGAACCACCCATTCCCGGAAGTCCAACGCTGCACAACTGAACTGCTGATTGGACTGACCAGGAACCTGCATTCGGGTGAGGCCGTAACCCGGATCATTCTCCAAATTATTTTATAATACTAACCTGTGAAACAGCCAAGAAGAAACTTAACATACGCTGAGAAAACCCCCTCCACAGGATTTTCACAGCTAAAGCGAGTATATTGTGATATATATGAGAAGAAAAACAAGTGACTTTTAAGACCCGAAAAAAGATCAAAACGGAAGTTTACGATGCCGACAGTATTAATTGTGGATGATGATAAAAAGTTGTTGAAGATGCTCCAACGCACCCTGGTGTATGAAAACCTGGATGTTCTGACAGCCACCAACGGGCTGGAAGCACTCCAATTGGTGGAGGAACAGCAGCCGGACCTGATGATCGTGGATTGGATGATGCCCGAGATGAACGGTTTGACGTTGATCCAACAGCTGCGGGAGGCGGACAACCGCATGCCCATCCTGATGCTGACAGCCAGGGATGCCGTTGAAAACCGGGTGGACGGGTTGGAAAGCGGAGCGGATGATTACCTGGTGAAACCGTTTGCGCCGGCAGAGCTGGTGGCGCGCGTCCATGCCCTGTTGCGCCGGATCGAGCCGAAATCAGACGCCAAAGCCATCGCTTATGCTGACGTCCGGTTGGATTCGGTCCTGCATGAAGCCTGGCGCGGAGACCGCAGCCTGACGCTGACCGTGACCGAGTTTAACCTGCTGCATTTCTTCCTGCGCCATCCGCGCCAGGTGTTGGAGCGCGGGCAGATTTTAACCGAAGTTTGGGGATACGATTTTGGCGGAGACAGTAATGTTTTGGAGATTTATATCAGCTACCTGCGCAAGAAGTTGGAGGCTGAGGGAGGAAGCCGCCTGATCCACACCGTGCGAGGCATCGGTTATGTTTTTCGCGAGGAATAATGTCCATCCGGCTGCGCTTTACCCTGATCTTTAATGCCATCCTGGCAGTGACCCTGGCAATATTTGGCTTTTCCTTATATTCCATCCTGGCTCACAACACGATGAATAGCCTTAAGGAAGACCTGGTCTACAGCAGCAATTCTCTGGCTGCCACCCTGGTCCAAGTCGCGCTGACTTATCCCCCGGGTATAGGTCCAGTATTGGCTGAACAATCTCCTCGGGCGTTCGAGAATCTCAGCGATTCACCCTACATAAAGAGATTGCCTGAACGCGAAATTGTGCGTGTCCTGGATGCTTCCGGAAATCTTATCGCCAGCCCGTTTGGTCTTTCTGATGATGCGCTGCCATTGAGTGAGGAGGGACTGGCAGATCTGAATCAGGGGGCTGCCAGCTGGGAAACCACCACAAAGGGAGAGCACCTGCTGATCTACAGCTCCCCAATCTTTATGAACGGGGAGCTCCAGATGATCCTGCAAATTGCCAGACCCCTCACTGAGCGCGACCGCAGCCTGGAATCACTTCGCAATACCCTCACCATCGCCAGCCTGGTAACTCTGGCAATTGCTTTCGGCGTGGGCTGGATCTTGTCAGGATATACCTTGCGGCCGATCCAACGCATCACGCAAACCGCTCAGGAGATTGGAAATGAGCGCGATTTTACCCGCCGCGTGGATTATCAGGGTCCCCAGGATGAAGTCGGTCAGTTGGCGACCACCTTTAACGGCATGCTGGTGAATTTGGAGGAAGCCTATCGAAAGGTGGCAAATTCCCTGCAAATGCAGCGAAACTTTGTGGCGGACGTTTCCCATGAGCTGCGCACACCCCTGACGACGCTGCGCGGGAACCTGGGGCTGCTGCGCCATGAGCCACCAATCCCTCAGGACGAACAGGCGGACATCCTGAACGACATGGTGGACGAAACCGACCGGATGATCAGGCTGGTGAATGAACTGTTGGTACAGGCACGTGCGGACGCGGGTCAGAGCCTGGCTCACGAGCCGGTGAACCTGACGCCCCTGATGGAGGAGGCGATTCGGCAGGCGCACCAGTTGGCGGAAGAACGCGACATCATATTGGCTTCCCCGGCAGACCTGACCATCCTGGGGGATCGGGATGCCCTCAAACAGGTGCTGCTGATCCTGCTGGATAACGCGCTCAAGCACTCAAGTAGCGGGGTGAAACTGGAAGCAAAACAGACGGGCAAGGTGATGGAGATTTGTGTGATAGACCAGGGGGAAGGCATTCCGGCTGAGCAACTCGGGCATGTGTTTGACCGGTTCTATCGCGGTGAGAAGACCTATACCCCCGGGTTTGGATTGGGGCTTTCGATTGCCAAAGGATTGGTGGAAGGCATGGGCGGAACCATCATGATGGAAAGCGAAATGGGCAAGGGTTCCACCGTGCGGATGCAACTTCAGGCTGGGGAGTGACAAGGGGAAATCGTAGCAGGGCTTTAGGGACAGAACGAACACGTACATTGCCAGGATTGCACTCTACGATGCCGGCGTGGAAATCGCCTGTAGGAGGTGCACCGTTTTTGTGCACACCAACAAGAAGGTTTATGCGGTAATGGTGTGCTCAAATGAGGAGCGCACCTTAATGCTGAACAAGGCAAGATTCTTCGCTTCGCTCCATTCAGAATGACAGATAATTCAGAATGACAGGCTCAAGTTACGCACTCCGGAGACCGGCGCGAACATAACTCCGGATAAGCATCTTCCGATTAAGTAAAAAAATCGAGAATCTTTTACAATTCTCGATTTTTTCAAATTTTGGCTTCAGACCTGTTCCCCAATCCAGATCAGAAGCTCCAATTATGCTTAGATCCTTCGGGCAACCTCAAAGGCACTGTGAATAGTAGAGCGGACATCCCCAGCTTTGACGCCATCACCCACTTCATAATATTCGATCTTGGTGCCGACCAGCCCACTGGCAATGGAAGGTCCGGGCTTGAATCCAACCGACAGGATCACCGTATCGGCATCCAGATGAACTTGCTTGTTTTCCTTAGCGAGGGTTACATTAGCCCCGGTCTCATCCACAGAATCAAGGTGCGAGCTCTTCAGGACGGTCACATGGTAATGATCGAGAATATCCACCAAAGCCATCTTGTTCATTATGGGCACTGCTGCGCCAGAGCTGAGAATATCATCCAGAGCTTCCACGATCGTGAGCTGCTTGCCTTTTTTAGCCTGATCAATGGCAATTTCACACCCGATTTGTCCGCCGCCCACAATCACCACTTTGCTGCCAATTTTTTCTTCGTGTTCAATGGCTTCCAGACAAGAGATGACGCTGGATTGGTCGCATCCGTCAAAATGGATGGTGACAGGAACTGAACCGGTGGATAAAATCACTGCATCAGGTTTCTTATCGAGAATGTTCCGGACGTTTAATTCGGTATTTAACTGGATCGGAATATCCAGCTGTTTCATTTGGCGTTGATACCAGGTATTAAGCCGTGCCACATCGTGTTTGAAGTCATGGGCTTGGGCTGCGTTCAGGTTGCCGCCCAAACGATTTGTTTTTTCATATACCGATACCTGGTGCCCTCGGAGCTTCAGAACCCTGGCTGCTTCCATGCCCGCTAAACCTCCACCGACTATGACCACTTTCTTTGATTTTACGACAGGGGTTAAGTTGACCAGTTCTTCGCGGGTAAGGGTTGGGTTGACGGCACACTGAATGTTTCCACCCGAAAACAGGGTATAAATGCAGCTGTTACACCCGATGCAGGGTTTGATATCTTCAATGGTGCCCATTTCAAATTTCTTCGGAAGGAACGGATCGGCTAAAGCAGCTCTAGCAAGCACAACCGCATCTCCTGTATCTGCCTGTACGGCTTCCATGGCATATTCAGGTTCATCCAGGCGGCTTCCGCCCACCAACACAGGAATTTTGACGGCTTTCTTGACCGCTTTGGCAAGCGCCAGGGTAAAACCTTTTTCAATATACATAGGTGGGCAGGCATAGTAGAAGGAATCGTAGACGCCGGCATCGACGCTCAGGCAGTCATAGCCATAAGATTCAAGCAATTTGCAGATTTCAACGCCTTCCTCGATGGTTCTTCCGGCCTCTTCTTCTCCTGTTAATGAGGTTTTGTTGAGGCCCTTGATGTAAGACTTGAGTCCGACCCGGATGGATACCGGGAAATCTTTCCCGCAAACGGTTCTGATTCCCTCAATAATTTCTTTACAGGGGCGCAACCTGTTTTCCAGTGAACCGCCGTATTGGTCAGTGCGGTGGTTGGTGATGCTCATGGCGAAGGCATCGAGTAAGTACCCCCAGTGAATGGCGTGAACCTCCACGCCATCAAAACCTGAGGCTTTCATCAGACCGGCTGCCTGGATGACAGCCTGGATTTTCTGTTGAACTTCCTCGGTAGTCAATTCGATGGCTTTTGTGTTTGGATCCCCAAATATTTCAACTGCGGAGGGTGCCTTGAGCCCTGGATAGTTCCGCCCAAGTCCCATTGTGAGCTGTGCAAAGACCTTGGAACCGTATTTATGGCAGTGGTCAGTCATATCAAGGGCTGAACGCATAAAGATATAGGGGCTATACATCGGGCTCGTGGCGGAGAGTGCTGAGAAAGGGTCTACTTTCATGTCGGTCATCAATGCGCCGGTAAAAATCAAACCAAAACCTCCCTGGGCGCGCTCCTCAAAATAATGGATTCCTTCCTGGGTATATTCTCCATTCAGCCCATAAGGTGAACTTTGTCCCATCGGAGCCATGCAAAAACGGTTTTTAATGGTTATTTTCCCTATTTTATAGGGTGTGCTTAATTTTTCGTATGGATATGCCATGTCAAAATCTCCTTTTAAGAATAAGGGTTGAAAGAAACCCTACCAATTTAGTAGATTATATCTTGGACATAAAAAACAAACAATCACGGAAATTAAAAATAGTATCTATATTTAAAGGTAGTATATAATTTCATTGATAGGAAAGGAAACATGGAAACTGACCCCAATTATCCAAGAGAGGTTTTTCGACTTGTTCAAAAACAACTTTCCGGAAAATGGAAACTCATCATTCTTTGGAAATTGTCCAAAGGCACCATGCGCTTTACTGTCCTGCATCGGGAACTTGAAACCATTACGGAAAGCACCTTGGCCCAGCAATTGAAACAGCTTGAAGAGGACGACCTCGTCTGCCGCCGATCGTACAATGAAATTCCTCCCCGGGTGGAGTATTCGTTAAGTCAAAAAGGGAAAACCTTGATTCCACTCTTGCTGGAAACAGAACGTTGGGCTGTGCAGCAGTTGAAAGACTATCAGCATTAACGGTGTGCACCGTATTTGTGCACACCAACGAGAAGGATTGCTTGGTAACGGTGTGCTCAAATGAAGAGCACGCTCTATAAAATTTGTTTATGACAGGACAAGCCACAGCGGGTTGCCCCCGTAATGCCTCAAAATAAAATGTTACTTTGCTGGTATCGAGCGTGTTTCTGATACCCTTTGTGGTATCATCAAAGCATTGTTTATTCACCGTTCAAGGAGGGAATGCATGCCAGAAATATTTTACGGACCCGACAACCCGCACCCCTTTTCCAAAATCCGCACGGAGCTGATCTGGGAGGGCAAGTACGATGAGTACGGCAACCGACGGGAGGTGAATATTGCCGGCGCCGCCATGCCCCTGCAAAAGATTGAGACGGTGGACGAGCCGCGCTCGCGGGCTCTTGTACAAGGGAATTTATTCGACATTACTAGAGCACACCGAGATGACTTCCGCAACATGCTTATCTGGGGTGACAATAAACTCATAATGGCTTCCCTACTAAAAGAATACAAAGGAATGATCGATTTAATCTATATCGATCCGCCGTTTGACGTGGGTGCCGATTTCACAATGAATGTTCC
>JBAQMM010000092.1:0-7437 GCA_049302815.1 Anaerolineaceae bacterium
GGGGAGCCTGCCTACCGGCATCTGGTGGGGCGGGTGTTCAACAGTCTGGTACGCTGGGTGGTCTTACCCGGTTTGCAGGATACCCAATGCGGCTTCAAGTGCTTTAGGGCGGAAGCGGCCGAACGTATCTTCCCGCTGCAAACGCTGACAGGCTGGAGTTTCGACGTGGAAGTGCTGGCGATTGCGCGGGCGCTGGATTACAGCATCGTCGAGGTGCCGATCACCTGGGTTTACAACCCAGGCAGCCGCGTGAGCGTGGTGCGGGATTCCATCCGGATGGCAAAAGACCTGTGGCGCATCCGACGCAATGACAGGCAGGGGTTGTATCGTGACCGCCGGGTTTGACCCTGCCCTGATCCCGGCAGCGCCGACCCTGGAATACGAACAGGCGCTGTGGCAGCAGGGAAAAAGGCTGGTAGCCGGGCTGGACGAGGCTGGTCGGGGGGCATTGGCAGGTCCGATCTATGCCGCGGCGGTGGTTTTGCCCTATGACGACCCCAAAGTATCCGAAAAATTGAGCGGTGTGCGGGATTCCAAACAGTTGACCCCCAAGGAAAGGGAGAAATTCGCGCCGGTAATCCGTGAAATGGCTATAGCGTGGGGGCTTGGCTGGGGTGAAGCGGCGGAAATTGACCGGATCGGGATTGCCAAAGCCGGCCGGGTGGCATTCGTGAGGGCGCTGGAGGCGCTGGGAACTCAGCCTGATCACCTGTTGTTGGATTATTTTGCCCTGCCTGAGGCGGAACTGGGGCAGACAGCTTTGGTCAAAGGCGACCAGCGCTCCCTTTCGATCGCCTGCGCGTCCATCCTGGCGAAGACCGCCCGGGACGAGGTTATGCGGACGGCGGGAGAACGTTTTCAGGGATATGGGTTTGGATGTAACAAGGGCTATGGCACGTTGAAACATCGCCGGGCAATCACAGAGTTGGGTCCTTGCGCATTGCATCGCAGAAGTTTCAGGCTTGTCGGAGAGAACTGAGATGGTTGTCGGGGAATGGTGGTTGGAAAAGTTTACCTGTAAATGGGGACATGCACAAAGAGTAAGCAATACGTGAAATCAACCCGGATGCATTTTTGGAGCTATATCGCTAAGTCCGAAATCCCTTGAATTCTGTTAAACCTCTGTTTGCGCCGGTGTCCCCAACTTCTTTGGAATGAGGAAAACCTCGTTCCTAAGAACCAATGGATGGTGGATTTGCCGAATGGGTCGTCTTTTTTGGTGCAATCAAATTCGGATTGCACCCTACGACTGACCCACAAAAAAATTCCAACTTGCAGGTGGGCGACTCAAGAGTCGCCTCTGCGAGGGAAGACGAATCCATACCCCAATATGTAGGAATAATTAGAGCTATAAAGGCAAAATACTCCTATATATGGTTAATCGATAGAAGAAAATTGTACCTGAATTGCCCCTCAAAGCCTGCCAAACATGATATCATTCAGATAGATTTCATCATATGTGCCCCATTTCTGGTTTGACGGAGGAATACCTGCAAATTTACGCGCAAAACCTCAGCTCTGATGTTGCGTGTTTTTTTGTCTTGGACTTCTTCGATGCGAATTTTGACTTTAGCCAAATGTATGTGGAGGTGTATAAACATTTTCTGTGCAGCATTAACTCAAGAAATTCCATCTTTCACCCTAATTTAACCGGAGGTAATTGCATATGCAACACAAATCAAAATTGATCAACTTAACGCTGGCAATAGTTTTTCTGTTCGGCTCGTTCGGGTTTTTGCCCAAAACAGCCATAGCCCAAACAGCAGTGGTCCTAATCAACGAAGTTGATGCAGACCAAGTAGGGACAGACACTGCTGAATTCATTGAACTCTATGATGGCGGTGTGGGTAACACTGCGCTTGATGGGCTGGCCATTGTTTTCTATAACGGGAGCACCGATGTATCTTATCAGGCCTTTGACCTTGACACGTTAGTCACCGATCCTTCAGGATATTTCGTCTTATGCGGTAATGCTGCAAATGTTTCTGGTTGTGACCTGGATGTAACACCAGATACTGACCTGATCCAAAATGGTCAAGACGCAGTCGCCCTGTACCGAGCCAACGCAACCGATTTTCCCAACGGTACCGCCGTTACTACCACCAACCTGGTGGATGCCCTGGTTTATGATACCAATGATGCAGATGATCCCGGTTTGCTAATTTTGCTAAATTTAGACCAACCGCAGGTGAATGAAGCCGGTGGGGGTGATGCAACGATAGTCTCCAATCAGCGTTGTCCCAATGGAAGCGGTGGACTGCGAAATACTATCACTTACACCCAGTCTGAACCTACATCAGGCACAGAAAATTGTCCCCCTGACGCTCCCAAGATCAACGAATTCTCTGCCAGCACGGCTGGCACTGATGTGGAATACATCGAGATCATTGGCACACCCAATGTGGATTACAGCGCTTATGCTGTGCTTTCAGTGGAGGGTGATTACAATTCCACCAACAGCTCTGAAGGTTTCGTTGACTATATCATGAGCATAGGAACCACAGATGCGAATGGTTTATATCTGGGAAGCCTGGCTGCGAATGCCCTGGAAAATGGAAGCATGAGTCTGCTGCTGGTGAAAGATAATACCAGCGCAGTGGGCAATGATATTGATATTGACGACAATGGTGTAATTGATACGACCTATTGGTCAAGCATTGTCGATGAAGTCGCCATCAATGACGGTGGCTCAGGTGATCTCACATACGGAACGCCGGTGTTGGGTGTTTCGTACGATGGACTGCCTTACGCACCCGGCGGTGCATCCCGCATCCCTGATGGGTTTGACAACGAATTAGCATCCGACTGGATGCGCAACGACTTTGACCTGTACGGCCTCCCTGGCTATGACGGCACACCCATCGTGGGCGAGGCAGTGAACACACCCGGGGCTTTCAACCAGGCTTACCTGCCGGTTGAACTGCCCCCGACTGTAAGCAGCACCTACCCGGCGGACGGCTCCGCAGGCGCGTCCAAGACCGATGACATTGTGATCACCTTCAGCGAGCCGGTTACCGTGACCGAGCCCTGGTATGACATCACCTGCACCTCCTCAGGCACGCATACGGCCGTGGTCACTGATACCGACCCGGTCTTCACCCTCAACCCGGACGCGGACTTTGTGGCGCTGGAAAGCTGCACGGTCACTATTTATGCCACCGCCGTGGTGGATGACGACCTGGATGACGCCACCTATGACCGCATGGAAGCGGATTACCTCTTCGACTTCAGCGTGGCAGCTGGCTGCGGTGACGCCTACACTGCCATCCCAGCCATTCAAGGGAACGGGGACGTATCCCTACTGGATGGACAGGTGGTCACCACCGAAGGTGTGGTGGTGGGTGATTACCAGACCAATGCCTACGTTTCTGGCACCAAGAACGGCTTTTACATTCAATCCTTCACCCCGGATGCCGACCCGCTCACCTCTGAAGGCTTATTCGTCTATTCCTACATGAAAGACGTGGTGGTGGGCGAACACGTGCGCGTGGCAGGCACGGTGGACGAATACATCCCCTCAGGTTACACGCGACCTCTGACGGAACTGACCAGCGTCACCCAGATTCTCACCTGTGCCACGGGCGTCAGCGTGACCCCCACGCAATTTGACCTTCCCGCTGACAACCTTTTGGACTTTGAGAGCCATGAGGGCATGCTTGTGACCATTCCGCAGAGCCTGGTGATCTCAGAATATTACAATTTTGGACGTTACGGGCAGATCAAACTAACCACCGAACGCTATATGACCTATACTGCCGCCAATGAACCTGATGTGGATGGTTTCGCGGCAGACAATGCAAATTATCTGCTCAACAGCATCACCCTGGATGACGGACGCACCAACCAGAACCCCGACCCAGCTTATCACCCCAACGGGTCAGTGTTTACTATGGAAAATCTGTTTCGCGGCGGCGATCTGGTTGCCAATCTGACCGGCATCTTTGATGATTCCTATGACCTTTACAGCATTCAACCGCTGCAGGGGTCGGATTACACAGCCGTTAACACCCGCACAACCGAACCTGAATTGGTGGAAGCGGATCTTAAGGTTGCAAGCTTCAATGTGCTCAATTACTTCACCACCCTGGATGCCGGTTCCGGTTACTGGATTTGCGGTCCTTCCGGTACAATGGAATGCCGCGGCGCGGATACCGCTGAAGAACTTGTGCGCCAGCGTGCCAAGATCCTAGCAGCCCTGTCTGATATCGAGGCAGACGTGTTCGGCCTGATGGAAATTGAGAATGACAAACCCCTGGGCGAGGGTGAAATCCCGGATTATGCTGTGGCTGACCTGGTGAATGGCTTGAATGACATCTTCGGGACGGGCACCTACGATTACATCCACACCGGCGCGATTGGCACAGATGCCATCAAGGTTGCCATCCTGTATAAACCCACAGTTGTGACGCCCGTCGGGAGCTATCAATTGCTCACCTCGGCGGTCGATCCGCGTTTTATTGATACGCTTAACCGCCCGACCCTGGCACAGGTTTTCGCTGATAACCTCACTGGCGAGACCTTCACCGTGGCGGTTAACCACCTTAAGTCCAAGGGTTCAGCCTGCGATGGAGACCCAGATTTGCTGGACGGCGCTGGCAACTGCAACCTGACCCGCAAGGAGGCTGCTAACGCACTTGTTGACTGGCTGGCGAACCCGACCTACTTCCCGAGCGTTGAGAACTCCCTGATCATCGGTGATCTAAACTCCTATGACAAGGAGGATCCGATTGACATGGTCAAACTGGGCGCCGACGACCTGGCAGGAACTGACGACGATTACCTCGACATGATGTTTGAAGTGCGCAGCGAAGGAGCCTATGGGTACGTCTTTAACGGACAGATGGGCTACCTGGATTATGCCCTGGCCAATACCGCCTTGATGGATAATGTGGTAGACGTGAACTTCTGGCATATCAACGCTGACGAGCCCAGCTTGATCGACTATGACATGACCTTCAAGCAAGATCCACAGGACGCGCTCTATGCCCCGGATGCCTACCGCTCAAGCGACCATGACCCCGTGGTCATTTCGCTGAGATTTACCCCTATCGCAGTTGATGATGCTTACGAAACTCCTGAAGATACAACACTAATCGTGAATGGCGAAGCGGGTGTGCTGGCAAACGACCATTTGAATGCCGCTGACCCATTGATTGTTACCCTGGTGAGTGGTGTGACAAATGGTAACCTAGACTTTTCTACGGTGGATGGCTCCTTCAACTATACGCCTAATGCAAACTTCCAGGGTGTGGACGAATTTACCTACCAAGTAAGTAACATGGTTGAGTCTGATGTCGCGATTGTGACAATTAATGTGAATTCGGTCAATGATGCCCCCATGGCAGTTGCTGATACCTATCAGACACTCGAGGATATCGCCCTGACCGTTTCTGTTGATCTTGGGGTACTGGCGAATGACAGCGATGTTGATGGCGACCCTTTGGCAGCTGTACTGGTGACTGATGTGACGAATGGCGTGCTTACATTAAATACAGACGGTTCTTTCAGTTACACTCCGAACGTGAACTTCAACGGGGTGGATGGGTTCACTTATGAAGCGTATGATGGCAGTTCCTATTCAGAGGTGGCTCCCGTGGTAATCAATGTCACTCAGGTCAATGATGCCCCCATGGCAATTGATGACACCTATAACACGCCGGAAGACACGATCCTGACGGTTGCTGCCGAACAAGGTGTGTTGGCTAATGACTATGATATTGAAGGCTCCCCCTTGACAATCACTCTGGTAAGCGATGTTGCCAACGGCACCCTTACCTTAAATGCGGACGGATCTTTCAGCTATACTCCAGACGAAAACTTCTATGGTGGTGACGGCTTCACTTACAAAGTTTATGATGGGGAATTGTATTCGAATGTGGCAATTGTGACTATCACAATCGGATCGGTCAATGATTGGCCGGTGGCAAACGATGATGAATATGAGACCACTTCTGAAGTTCCCTTGGTAAAAGATGCCTTAGAAGGTTTGCTTGCCAATGATGCACTCCTTGATCCTGAAGAGACCGTCTCGCTCGTGGTGTTGGCTGGTCCGACCTATGGAACTCTGGAGTTGAATACCACGGACGGATCCTTTACCTATATTCCTCACCCAGGTTTCTATGGTGTGGACACCTTTGAATACCAATTAAATTCCACAATAGGTTTGATGGGAGAATATAGTGATACAGCTCTGGTGACCATTACTGTCAATCCCCAGGGAATCATCTACCTGCCGGTCATTGTGAGGTAATGACTGGTTTTAGGCTGTAAGTTCCCATAAATACTTAAGAAAAGCGCTCTCCAAGCAATTAATGGGGAGCGCTTTATAGTTATCTGTCTAATGCATGGAAGGGGGACCGGTTGACTGCCTCATTTGCAGCCACCTCCCCATACGACCGCAATAAAACGATGGATGAATTTCATCCTTCGCTCGCGTCGATCTCCCGATTGCAAAGCCTCCCTATGGGACTGCGAAGTGGGTATCGTTCTGAGCGAAGCGAAGGATATTGCTTTGTCCAGACCGTCATCAAGGTTGCTTCAGGATAAAGTTCCTTCGTCGTTATCACTCCTCAGGATGACACTGGAGAGTCTATTTGTCAGGGTAAATCCAGGTCACGTTGTCCACATCCAGCGTAATTAACTGAGAGATCGCCCCGCTGAAGTAGTAATGCCTGTGTTTGTGATCTGAGCGGAGATAGCCGATGGCGATGCTCAGCCAGGCATCCGCTAGTTCATACTTCCATCCATTCCGGTTGATCTTCTTGAAACTGATCTCGTGGGGATAATCCAGGGCGTTCCTTGCCGCCAACAGCTTCTCCGCCAGGCTTTCCTTTTTTGCCGTGGGCTCCAGGAGCATGCTGGCCAGTAGCCATCCCTGGACGATTCATCATCGTAGAGTTCGTAACCGGTCTTGTCCACCAGTAACTTTTGCGTGCGATTATGCCAATTTGTGCCGCAGCATCCAAATAACCCCCTCCATTTGAGCATAATTCCAATTGTCTTGCAAGCGTTTCTTCACGAAACAAAAACAAAGGTAAAATAAGGTATTATTTAATCAGCTGACCCGGCATGGGTCGATTATTGTTCTTATTTCAGATTTCCTTTGTCACGATTTTGTGGCAAACCAGGCAGTAGATCAATTGAGTCGGAGGTGTTCGCGATGAAAACCGTTGTAGCTGGTGCCTTGGGGGAGTGTGTCCACGTGGCAGGTGTGCTGAACTTTTTACACCTGGCAGAACTGGCCGGCTGGCGCACCGTTTTCCTTGGTCCAGCCGTCCCCATCCAAACCTTCCTGCAGGCAGCCAAAGATGAAAAGGCTGACCTGGTAGGCGTCTCGTACCGCCTCACGCCCGAAACCGGCGAGCGTCTATTGGGCGAGTTTGCTGAATCCGCCGACGAATTGCGCCAGCAGGGTGTGCGCTTTACCTTCGGCGGCAC
>JBAQMM010000093.1:0-3042 GCA_049302815.1 Anaerolineaceae bacterium
TCCCATGCCCGTTGTTGTCGCAGGCAGAACCACCGCAGGTGTTGGATGGATCTGCCCAGCAGGACGGGTCAGATGGGTTTGTGCCGCACTTGAAGGATTGATCCAAGGCTGGGTGATTCCACTGCACACCAGTGTCAATGCTGGCTACCACTATGCCATCGCCTTGCATTCCATAAGTAGCCCAAAAATCATCCGCGTTCGTATCCGTGATACCCCAATCAAGTGCGTCGATAGAGTAATTGAAGAGGTCTTTTGAGATGTTCTCAAGCGGATCAATCGTGGCAGTACGCGGGAAACGCACATGTTCCACGGCAGATAGCCCTGCAATTGCCGATAGCGAATTCAAATCCCCACCAAAGACCGCCACTTCATTGCCGGCGAAGAACGATTGATACGAAACTCCGCTCTTTTCCAGAATGTCAATGACAGGTTTCTGAGTGCGCGCTGCCACTTCTGTGAGGGTGTCATAAACATACCACCCGCGCTCATCCCAATCCTTCATATCATAGGCTTTGGTCAAATCCGCTTTTTCCGCCATTTCAATGACGTAATCGGACGCGCCTTTTGTTGAGATGGCATCCAGCACGGCAGTTTCTACTTTGCTCAGGTCCTGCTCAACCTCACTTGGCTGAGTGGCCATGGCACTGGAAGACTGCACTGTGCTGAAGAGCATGCCGACTATCAACAAAACAGCTAAAACTCTAAATGTTGACTTTTTTTGCATGTCTTTCTCCTTAATATCTGTTTAAAATATCTAAAACCAACGGGCAAAAGGGAAAATCTTGGACCGGTATGATGGATTATGAACTTATTGGCGACCTCCTTTATCAAATAAAGAAGACTATATGGTTGAAAAAAGTGAAAAGAAATATGTTGCTACGAATTTGCCTACCTCTCCTCATCCAAAACTGGATTACTTGCTATGAGTCAATGGAGAAACGAGAAAGCATCGATTCTTAATGTAGTCCAGTACATTCTACCATTACTTTTCAGGCATACAAGGGTAAACATCAAAAAAGTAATCATGCAATGAGTGATAATTAATATTAAGTCTGTCTTTTACATAGCTCATTAAAAACTGTAAAAAATTTCATATCCGCCGCAATATGCACTCCTTCGGACAGTCCTCACCTTTCCGCTATCGAATTGCTTCCGGTGGCTTTTGACCACCGGAAGCAGTATCAGGATGTACTGTGACATCCGCTTGTAATCAAAATCTGCTTATTTCATAATCGCAGGCAGGTAAATATTGTGAACAACTGGAGGATATGCCAGCGGGAAGTACTCCACGCCCTGGTAAGGCGGAGTGTCAGCTCCCGATCTGCCGCCAAATACCCACAAAGCCGGTAATCCATCTGTAGGATCATCAGAACTCCCCGGGACGAACGCGGCGCCATGATTGCGGCGGGCGCCCTGGAGATCCGGGAAGCTGGTATCGTAGGTGTTGGTCAGCACGTCATAGGTCCACACATCCGCAGTCTCACCTGGCCACTGCCCACCGCCCATAAAGACTATCTTGCCAGCCACCTGCGGAATTTCGATATCCGCGTCAAAGCCAATTGCCTGCCCCTCGTCATAGGCAGTCGGCAGGTCCAGCACGTCAGCGTCACTCCAGGTTCCTGCTCCTTCCGGATCCGCCATCACTTCTGCTCGCGTCTGGGCATTCAGATTGGTTCCGTCATACACCGTTCCCCCGAACGCATAAATCTTGCCGTCCACAACTGCCGCGTAAAGATAACTGCGTGCCTGGCTCAAATTCCCAAGTTGGGTGAAGGTTTTGGTCACCGGGTCGAAGCGGTCGGTCCGTGCCAGCTCGTAAGGCGCAGCCGTGTTCTTGAAACCACCGAAAATGTAGACATTATTGTTATAGACCGCGTTGGCTCCAGGCGTATAACCAGTGTAGGCTGCCGGCAATGTCGCTACCACCGATGCCGTATTGGCAAGTGGGTCGTAACACTGTACGTTGAGTGTACTGCCGCCAGCCGAGTCGCGTCCGCCAAAAGTGCACAAAACATCCGCGGTTCCGTCGTTCACCAGGTTGATTGTGTAGTTGGAAATAGGTGTGGGTAAATCCACGCCCGTATCCACGCAGGCACCTGATGCCGGATCATAAGAATAAATGCTTCCATTGGTATTCGCGTCGCTGCGTCCGCCCAAGGCATAAATTAGGCCGGTACCGGGGAAATATTCAACATCATAACGGGTCCAGTCAAAACAGGCTGCCGCACCTCCCATCCAGGCACCTTCATAGGTCAAACTGAAATCCTGGGTGGTGGTCGTGTTGGCAATAATTTCCACCCCGTCCACCGTCTCGGAGAGATAACCATACTTGCTGGCTGTCACCGAGTAGGTACCTTCCGGAATGGACATGGTGTAGAACCCGGTCGCATCCGTGGTCGCGGTGGTTAGGGCAGTCACGCTGGCACCTTCCAGAGGTGTGCCCCCGCTGTCATAAACAAATCCGTTCAGTGTGCCGGATTCTACCCCTGAACAGGTTGCCGTTCCGGCAGCCAGGACGTTCAAATAGCCATAGCCGTAAGTGTAATTTCCCTGTCCATCCGGAGGAGCACTGCAGTTTCCAGCGGGAGGTGTATCCGCCGTACTTTGCAGTAATTCAAACGTGGTATCAATACTCCCGATCAAGCTCGGATTGCAGGACCAAAGCAGCGCCACGGCTCCAGCTGAATGGGGTGATGCCATGGAGGTGCCACTGTAGCCACAGCTCCATCCATCCGTAGGAACCGAAGAACAAATGCTCGAGCCTGGAGCAGAGATGTTCGGCTTGGTGTAGGGGTCATGCCCAAAGGTAGAACTGGGTCCCCGGCTGGAGAAATCTGAGATGGTACGGCTTGACTGATGTGAAGCTGAAGCGAAGGATTCCTGATAGTCACCAGGGGAGCCAAGCGTGCTGCAGCCAGAACCGGAATTTCCAGCTGAGAAGGCCGGGAAGATGCCGGCTGCACGCCAGGCTACAACCTTTGCCTGGTACCAGGTGTCGCCACCACCACCGCCCCAGGAGTTGTTGACAATATTCGGGCGGTT
>JBAQMM010000094.1:0-1637 GCA_049302815.1 Anaerolineaceae bacterium
GGATCAACCTGAAGCTGCTGGGCGCTGGCTCAGCCAGGGAATTGGCTGAAATCATCGTGGCGGTCGGGCTGGCACAAAATCTGGCGGCGCTGCGGGCTTTGGCAACCGAAGGTATCCAGCGCGGGCACATGCGTCTGCATGCCCGGCAGGTAGCACTTGCAGCCGGGGCCACACCCGGACAAGTAGACCGGTTGGCGGATGAGCTCGTCCGTGAAAATACGATTAGAATTGATCGCGCCAGGGAAATCCTGCGCGAATGGAGTAAACCCTGATATGAATGAACACCAGTATTATCACGAAGATAAAGAGAAACTGTTGCTTAAGCCTGACCGTCCGGTGGGCATTGTGGGGTACGGCGCTTATGTGCCGCGTTACCGCCTGCCAGGTAAGGAAATTGCCCGCATTTGGGGAGGTAACGAAGAGGGCTTGCCCGTCATCGAAAAAGCTGTGGCGGGTCTGGATGAAGATGTCATCACCATGTCCATTGAGGCAGCCCGCAACGCGCTCAAACGGGCGGGAATTGACCCGCTTGAACTGCGTGCGGTTTGGGTGGGCTCGGAATCGCATCCTTACGCGGTCAAACCCAGTGGCACGATTGTAGCAGAAGCCATTGGCGCCTCCACCAATATCCAGGCAGGCGACTGGGAATTCGCCTGCAAGGCTGGATCTGAAGCCATAGTGGCTGCCTTGGCAATGGTTGGATCGGGCATGGGCAGGTATGCTCTGGCGATCGGGATGGACACCGCCCAGGGAAAACCCGGCGACGCTCTGGAATACACGGCAGCCTCAGGCGGGGCGGCCTATATCCTTGGACCTGAGGAAGAGTCCCTGGCGAGTATTGAAGTCGCCTATTCTTACGTTTCAGATACTCCCGATTTCTGGCGGCGGGCGCATGCCGTCTATCCTGAGCATGGTCAGCGCTTCACCGGTGAACCGGCTTACTTTCAACATATCATGTCCGCCTCCCAAACCATCATGGATGCCTCCGGTTTGAAGGCAGCGGATTTCCAGTACGCGGTTTTTCATCAACCCAACACCAAGTTCCCACAAAAGGTTGGCAAGGATCTGGGTTTCACCCCTGAGCAGATCAAAACAGGGTTACTCTCGCCGGTCATCGGGAACACGTATGCCGGCGCGGCCTTGATCGGGTTGAGCGCTGTGCTGGACATTGCCCAGCCGGGCGACCGCATCCTGATGACCTCGTATGGCTCAGGGGCAGGCTCGGACGCGTTCATTATCAAAGTGCGCGATCCCATCCTGGAGCGGCAAAAGAAGGCGCTTTCCACGCAGGAATACATCGCCCGTCGCACTGAAATAGATTATGCCACCTACGTCCGCTTCCGCGGTGAAATTGTGGTCCGATAGGCGCCCCATGAGTGAACAGAGACCGGAAGTTTTCGCGGTTGGCATCGGGCAGACCGATGTGGGCGAGTTGTGGAATGTTTCCTTGAGGAACCTGGCAACGCGGGCGGTGCGGGCTGCCATACAGGATGCCGGCGGGCTGATGCCCCAGGCAATCTACGTGGGCAACATGCTGGCAGCCAGCGCGTCCCACCAAGCCAACCTGGGCGCATTGATCTGTGAATATGCCAACCTGGGGGGATGCGAAGGGGTGACGGCTGAGGCTGCCGATGCCT
>JBAQMM010000095.1:0-1982 GCA_049302815.1 Anaerolineaceae bacterium
GGCTTGTGCCCGACCCGTTCTTCCAGCCCCACCGCGGCCAACATTTCCCGGGCGCGCTCCTTTCTTTCGGCGGTTTTGATGCCAGAAAAGCGCAGGGGAAAACCCACGTTCTCTTCCGCCGTCATGGAGGAGACCAGGTTGAAGGACTGAAAAATAAAGCCGAGCTTGTTGCGCCGATAAGCTGCCAGGGCGTTTTCGTCCATGGTAGCAATCTCTTCGCCATCCACCCGAATCGAGCCGGAGGTCGGCCAGTCCAGCCCGCCGATCAGATTGAGCAGAGTGCTCTTGCCCGAGCCGGATGGTCCCATGATAATGGTGAAAGAGCCCTGATCGATCTCGAGCGAGATGCCGTCCAGGGCGCGCACTTCTGTTTCGCCCATTTTGTAGTATTTTTTGAGATCAGCCGTGCTGATAAAGCCATCGTTCATGCGTTTTTTGGACCCCCGTTAGAAGTAGAAGCCGCCGGTGCCTGAAAGCCCGCTGAAGAGTGAGACCACCCACCCAGGCAGTGCTTGCAGGAGCAGCATGATCAGCACCGCGATGAGCGTGGCTGTGGTGGCTTTGGATTTGCTCAGACCTGAGAGCGGCACCGCGCCGATCAGCATCAGGATGATGTGGAAGACATAGTAGATATCTATGGCGGAGAGGATGCCCTTGAGATAGATGTTGAAACCAGCCACCTCTGATGGCATCAGCGAGGAGAGCCCCGGGAACTCCACCAGGCGCTTGGTCGTCAACATCACCACAATCTCCACGAGCAGACGCAGGGCAAAAGGTATCATTGTCCAGGCTGCCAGGTTGCTGGTTTTTTGCCGGTTGGCGCGGCTGCCTGAGAGTGTGATGGATAGATGCAGAATGCTGCTGAACAGGAACCAGATCAGCCAGTAACCTGCCAGACGCTCCACGAATGGAAAGATGTATAGGAAGAGTGGTGAGGTCTGGTTAGCTTGAGCCTGCAGGAAAGCGTTCTGCTCGTCCTGGGTCCAGTATTCGAAATTTTCGGGCATGTCGGCGCCGGATTGGGTGATCACACGTTGGATCGGGGCGGAGACGAGTACCGAGAGAGCCACCAGGATGGAGATGATCAGCAGGGGGGTGAGCCAGACGGGTTTTTCCTCTGCCAGGATTTTGGTGATGGTCTGGCGCGGTTTAATGAAAATGGCGGGGATCCAGTTCCAGTGCATGGAGCGCGGAGTGGTGTTTTGACTTTCCCTGACGGTTTCTGCCATAGTGACCTCGTTTAAGCAAAAATGATTAGATATTGTGACGAATTTGAGTGTGCTTTGGTTCCATTTTTTTATATTTTGGTCAGGAGTCTTTTGGGAGAAGGGATGGGGTGCTCCTGAAACACGCTAATCTTACCGCAGAATGGCATTGTGGGGTGGAAAGTGAAACGTAAGGAGGAACTCTCAGTTTGTTCGCGTCGGACTCCTGACTGCGTGCCTTAAGCCATTTGGAGACCGGCGCGGATAGAATCTCAGTGCAGTCCGCATCTGATTGCACCTACAACTGCCCGACCACCCGCAAATCCCCCTCTGCAAAAATCCCGTGGATTCTCTGCCCGCGGAGTATAATCTAGGTATGGACATTGCGGTCATCGGGGCAGGGGCGTCGGGGATCTTCGCAGCTTTGGGGGCTTCGCAAACCCATGCCCACGTCACCCTGATTGACCACAACCCCACCGTCGGCAAAAAACTGCTGGTCACTGGCAGCGGACGTTGCAACCTCTCCAATGCTCAGCTTTCCCCTGAAGCCTACGCTTGCGCCGACCCTGATTGGATGCGCCAGTTCTTCGCGGGCTTTCCCCTTGCGGCACTGCTCGAAACGCTTGCTGCCCTGGGCATCCCGACGCATCACAGTGAGGACGGCTGGTATTACCCGCTTTCTGATTCTGCTCATTCCGTGGTGGAAATCCTGCAAAACGCGCTTGCCATCCGCAGAGTGGAACTGCGCCTTTCGACCCAGGTGGTGGACTTCTACCC
>JBAQMM010000096.1:0-4031 GCA_049302815.1 Anaerolineaceae bacterium
GATGAAACCGAGCGGGAGCCGTTTTACCATGCGGTGGAAACCGCCGAAACCTATGCGCAAATCTGCGGCGCCAGCCTGGTGCTCGGCTCTGCTACGCCGCGCGTCAGCCAGTACTATCAGACCCAAAAAGGCGGGTGGACGCTGATGGAACTGCCCAGGCGCGTATTGGCACACCGCGATACCCTCCAGCAGCAGGCAGCCAGCCTGCATATCAACCTACCAACACCCCCTTCGAGTGAAAGCCTGCTTACTCTGGAGCTACCGCCTGTCGAGGTGGTGGACATGCGCCAGGAATTGACCAGGGGCAATACCAGT
Source organism: Anaerolineaceae bacterium (assembly GCA_049302815.1). Lineage (GTDB taxonomy): Bacteria > Chloroflexota > Anaerolineae > Anaerolineales > Anaerolineaceae > Mesolinea. The sequence continues at coordinate 316 of JBAQMM010000096.1, forward strand.
GTGCTCTCCCGATCGCTCTATACTAGCCTTGAGCGGGTGCTGGATGCCGGTCAGCAGGCAATCCTGTTCCTCAACCGCAAAGGCAGTGCCACCTATGTATTCTGCCGGGAGTGCGGCGCTCCCCTTCTGTGCCCGCGCGATGAATCGCCCTTGGTCTATCACAGCGACCGTATGGGTCTGTTGTGCCACATCTGCGGATACACCCGAAAACTCCCCACCAAGTGTCCCAAATGTGGCCGCAAAAACATCCGCCAGATGGGCATCGGCACTGAAAAATTGGAGGCACTGGTTAAAAGCTCTTTTCCAAATGCCAGGCTGCTGCGTTGGGACGCGGAGACCACCACAACCAAAGACGCCCATGAGCTGATCCTCTCGCATTTCAGCGCGCACCGCGCCGATATCTTGATCGGAACCCAGATGCTCGCCAAGGGATTGGACCTGCCCCTGGTGACCCTGGTGGGGATCATCCTGGCGGAGGTTGGGCTCAATCTGCCCGATTACCGCGCGCCCGAACGCACCTTCCAGGTATTAACCCAGGTGGCAGGTCGAGCCGGACGCAGCCCGTTAGGCGGCAAGGTGATCCTGCAAACTTACCAACCGGATAATTACGTGATCCAGGCTGCCTCCCGGCACGACTTTGAGGGTTTTTATGCCATGGAACTGGCGCAGCGCCGGCATCTGGCCTACCCGCCCTTTACCCGCCTAATCCGTCTGGAGTACCGTCATAGCTCCAACGCCGCCTGTGAAACCGAAGCCAGGCAGTTGGCGGAAATCCTGAAGACGGAAATCATCGGGCTGGGGATGCGCCAGACCGATTTCATCGGACCTGTGCCCTGCTACACCCGCCGGCTGGGCGGTCAATACCGCTGGCAGATCATCCTGCGCGGACCCGATCCGCTGCCAATTCTGGCAGGTTTGCCTCTGCGCGACTGGATTGTCGAGGTAGACCCGCCAAACCTGCTATAATTAATAGTTGTTAATCTATGCAGCCTGTTTCAAGACGGAGCCCATTTGACCAGTCTGACTAACGCCTTTAACTATTGCGCCCTCGCAATCCGAGAAACTTTCAAGCGGCCGTCAGTTTTACGGGCTTACTTGGTCTTTCTATCGGAAGGCTTGCTGGCTGGCGGGATTATTGTGCTCCTGATGGCCGGCTGCCTGGCCTGGCTGGGAACACGCATCATCAGTTTAGTCTTGATCGGGGTCCTGTTGGGTCTGCTGCTTATTTCCTTGCTCTACTTGGTGGTTCTTCTGCAGACCCGGGTAATTCGGGCTTACCTTCAAGAGCAAACCCAACCCACCTATGAAATCCCAAGTTTTCCAGGCTTCAAGACGGAAGTGCTGCGCTACCTGCTGGCATATCCCTGGCTGCCCGGCAAGGCTGCTGCCGGTGTTGCCACCAGCGAAGCCAACCCTGATGCCAACAAACCCCCGCACTGGACCAGGGGGAAACACCTGCTCCTGCCTGTCCTGACCCTGCACAGCGGTCAGTTAGAGCAAGCCCAGGATCAAATTGAAACACAGACCCTCTTCAAACCGCTCCGTTTTGACCCCGGGCAGGTTAATGTACACCTGCTTGCCTGGCTGGCCCCGCTTATCTTCGGGCTGGTCGGGCTGTTGCTTGGCTGGCTCGTGGCACGCGGCCTGATCTCAGAACCGTTTGTGCTTGTTTCCAGCCAAATCCTTGCCAGCGCTCTGGCCATGCTGGTCTTTTTAGCCTGCTTCCAGCCAGCCCTAGGGCTGGCTGGCATCAGTTTGGGTTTCTACCACGCCGATCTATACCGGCTTGAAACCTACTCAGAAATCCCTGATGGAACCCAATTCCTGCCAGGGCTGCTCGGTAAAATTTTTTCCCCACAGGCGTCCTCATGACGGAACGCAATGAAATGGTTAGCTGGGATGAAGTATCAAGGTTGGTGGATCACCTCCTGCCGCAGTTTAACCAGGTCTACACCGTCATGGTGATGATCACCCGTGGTGGGATTATCCCCGGTGGCATGTTGGCGGAAGCGATGGGCATCCGGATGATCTTTACCGCCTCGGTGGACTTCCCCGCGGAATTGCACACATCCCCACCTCCCCATTCCAAGTTCCTCACCTGGCCCAAGTTTCTCCAGTTTCCAGCACCCGAGCACCTAAACGGTCAGCATGTCTTGATCGTGGACGACGTGTGGGGTTCCGGCCGCACCATCACGGCAGTCAGAAACCGGGTCAACTCCTCGGGGGGGGAGCCCGCCACCTGTGTGCTGCATTTCAACCCCTCTCGCAACCTGTTTGGCAACATGCGCCCGGATTACTACGCCGCCACCACGGACGCTCATATCATCTATCCGTGGGAAATGGACCGCGGTTTTCAATCCAACTTGTTCAGCGGTATCCGTTGACATCAGAATAACTTCACTCCTCGCGGAGGTTACATGCAAAGAGCTTTGCGCTGGTTTGACAGCATCACCATCAACATTTATTTTTTCGCCCTGACCGTACGGGGGCAGACGCTGAGCCCCTTAATCCTGCCCTTATTGGTCCAGCAATTCGTGGGCGAAGAAACCAAAGGCACCAGCTACGGCAACATTCGCCTGTATTCACTGATGATTGCTCTGCTCGTCCAGGCCTTGATGGGCATGCTCTCCGACCGAAGCACTTCCAAATGGGGCAAACGCCGACCCTTTATCCTGGTCAGCACCCTTCTGGAAATTGTTGCTTTTATTGCCATTGGCGTGATTGCCGCCAGGATGGAAGGCGCGGCTGGCTACAACGCCCTGTTCTTCGCGGTGCTTTTCTCCATGTTCGCCTCCAATATCGGGCATGGGGCTGCCCAGGGCTTGATCCCAGACCTGGTGCCAGCCAACCAGCGCGGGCGTTACTCCGGCATCAAGGCGTTTTTCGAACTGCCCCTGCCTTTGATCTTCGTCTCTTTCTTCGTCTCCAAAATGATTTCTGCTGGCAACATTTGGGGCAGCATCATTGTGGTCATCGTCATCTTGCTGATCTGCACCGCCCTGACTATGCTGGTGCGTGAAACGCCCCAGACCGAAGCCCCCTATCCCATGGACTGGGGTTCTGTTGGCCGCCTGGTAGGCATGACCGCTGCCTTCACCCTGGTGATCCTGCTGGTCGGCGCCGCGGTAAAGGGCTTGCTTCCGGTTGTGGGCAAACTTCAATCCAATACCGCCCTGATCCTGACTGCCCTGATCGGCGTGGTGGGTATGCTGATCGCGGTTGCCATCGGCGTATTTGCCAGCTTGCAGATCAGCCTGGGTAAAGAGGCCAAGGAAAAGCCAGCCTTCACCTGGTGGGTGATCAACCGCCTGGCATTTTTGGTGGGCGCCAATAACCTTGCCAGCTTTTTGCTGTACTTCATCCAGGAACGGTTCCCGGAATTGCAGGGGAAAGCCGCTGCCCAACCCGCATCCTTTTTGGTCATGATTGTGGGCCTGGCAATCCTGGTGGCGTCCCTGCCTGCCGGCCTGCTGACGGATAAATTCGGTACCAAGCCGCTGATCGCGCTCAGCGGTGTGCTGGCAACCATTGGCACTACCGTTGTGATCACTGCCTTTGCCATGCCGGCCATGTACATTGGCGGCATCCTGGTCGGGTTGGGTGTGGGTATCTTCTATTCCGCCAACTGGGCGCTGGGAACCAGCCTGGTACCCAGGGAACAGGCCGGGCGTTATCTCGGCATCTCCAACCTGGCCGGGGCTGGGGCAGGCGCCATT
>JBAQMM010000097.1:0-1621 GCA_049302815.1 Anaerolineaceae bacterium
CTGCTGGTCGGGCGTCAGGGCGGGCGATAGGGATGGCAGCGCGTGGACGGATTCCAGCGGATCGCGCCAAACCTCAGTTTCATTGAAGTGCAGGTAGCCGGCATCCGCCAAATACTTTAGGTCGACATAGCTGCTGCCGGTCTGAGCGTAAATCCAGGAAAAATCGATCGGGAAGGGTTCCTTCGCCAGAAGGCGCAGAACTTGTGCCCGCCTTTGGGAAGTTTCAGGCCGCTTCCCGAGCGTTTCCGGATCCAATGCCTGTGCAGCCTTGGGCGTGATGGAAAGTTGAGCGGTGCGGATGGTCTTGGGGCTTATCTTGGGGGGCGGCAGGACGTTGCTGGTCTGCACCAGTCCGGCTTTGCGCAGTTTGTCGAGGGTTTTACGCCAGTTGAGCTTGGGCAGGGCGTAGTCCAGCTGGGCGCCGCGCAGGGGACTACGCTGCTTAAGCAGTTGGAGGATGCGCTGTTGCAGCGGGGAAAGGTCGGAGGGCAAAGCAGCCAGATCAGACGAGAGCGATACCAGCAGGTCAGCCCGCTGAGAAAGACCCATAGGGATCATCAATTTGACGCAGGCGCCCAGTGGGGCAAAGGTGGCAGCAGCCATCCATTTTGCCAGGGTCAATTGCTGGGGGGTCAGAACGGTATTTTCGGAAAGCAGCGCTTCCACGTATAAGGGGTTGGCTACCTCAGTGTGCTCAAGCAGGCTCAATACCACACCCTGAACGGTCTGCTTGCCAAAAGGCACCACCACCAGACAGCCGGGTTGAAGTCTGCCCTCCAGCTCTGGTGGGATGGCATAGTGGTAACCACGGTCTATTTGGGCGAGGTTGATGCTGACATCAACATACCGGAGGGCGGTTCGGTCGGCAGGACTTTCCATCATGGGGTGATGAGCACCAGATATTCGGCGGCAAAAGCCAGATCTTCCTGAACAATACCCGCGGGGATATCTTCTTTGTTGAGCAGGTACAGCCGCCAGGTATCTGCTGTGGGGCTTTGCCCCAGAAGGAGAAAGAACTGATCATAGTCAAAGAAGGGCTGCAGGCGGGCGGCCTCGGCACTGACGCGGGTCATGTCCAGTTTGACCTGAGCCCAATCGTCGGGATGCCAGATGACGGGGTGGTGCGCCAGAAGAATCACCTGGTTGGGCAGGTCAGCCAGAAGTTGTTCGAAGTCCTTAAGCAGCATGGATTGGAACAGTTCCTGGCGCTGATCGTAGGGCAGCTGCCAGTCCTGCTGGATGCGCCAAGGCTCGAAAACGGCGTCGGAGTTTTGGGTGCGCAGGCTGATGTAAGCCGAACCATCGGCGGGCATACCAGCAATGGGAACATCCCTGCCAAACGTGCCGGTCAGTACCAGGCGGGTTTCGATGGGGGTCTGGTTGTAGGTATGGCTGACCCTGAGATAGTACACGGTCACATCCTGACCCAGCACCCGGATCGTCTCGCTGTGGATGCCGCGATCCAAAAGTTGGAACGCCACCATGGCGGAGAGGCTCAACAGACTGCCATCGTCGCGCGTTTCTTTTCGGCTGATGTAGGCATATCCCCAATTGACGGTTTGATTTCCTCCGGCGGTCAGCGGGAACAATGTTGCCACGTGGGTGGGGATGGGTGTGGGGG
>JBAQMM010000098.1:0-2458 GCA_049302815.1 Anaerolineaceae bacterium
GCTGCCCCTGGTGCGGGTCGGCGGTATGGTGATCATGCAGAAGGGCGAAAGCGCTCATGCAGAAGCGCAGCGGAGCGAAAAAGTCATCAAGAGGCTGGGTGGTCGGCTGCGCATTGTCATCCCGGTCATCCTGCCCGGTGTGGTGGAGGAACGCTACCTGGTGGTGCTTGACAAAGTCGCTCAGACTGCCAGGGACTACCCCCGCCGTACGGGCCTGCCAGCCAAACAGCCACTTGAAAACTGATTTTAGAGAATGCTCCTGCTTGCGGCGATGTATCTTCATGGCTGGCAGTGGGTTAAGCAATGATGAAAAGGATATTGGCATGGAAAATCACCCGGAATTGATCTTTTTTTGTGAATTGGATGCTCAATCTCTGAAAAAACTGTTTGAGGACCGCTTTGTGTTGGACGATCTTAAAAGTCTGAATGCTGGCGTTTCCTTGGGAATGCTGGATTTCTCTGACGAACGGGCCCAGGCGGTGCAGAAACTGAACAAACTGGACATTCCGGTGACAGCCTGGTTGTTATTACCCAAAGACCAGGGCTATTGGTTCAATCTGGAGAACACTCCCCAGGCGATTGCCCGCTATGAAGTCTTTAAACAATGGTCGCAGCGAAAAAAGCTGAAATGGGCAGGCATCGGGCTGGATATTGAACCGGATATCAACCAGATACAAGCATTGTTTCGCCAGGATCGGGAAGCTGCCGCAAGCGCCATCAAACGGCTGAAGGATAAGAACGCCTATGAGCAGGCAACCCTGGCCTACAATGGTCTGGTGAACCAAATCCATCAGGACGGGTATGAGGTGGAAGCCTACCACCTGCCGGTCATCGCGGATGAACGCAAAGCCAGGTCGAGCGTGCTCAAACGGGCGGCTGGGCTGGTGGATGTGCCGGTGGATCGCGACGTGTTGATGCTCTATTCCAGCTTTTCCCGGCCGCGTGGGCAGGCATTGTTGTGGCAGTATGCCCAAGACGCAGACGCCATTGGGATTGGCAATACCGGCGGCGGCGTGGAAATGGAGGGGGCACCTGAAACTGCTTCGCTCAGTTGGGAGGAATTTTCAACGGACCTGCATCTGGCCTGGCGGACAGGAAAACCGGTCTACGTTTTTAGCCTGGAAGGCTGCGTGAGGCAGGGATTCCTCGACAGACTGATCACTTTTGATTGGAACGCACCTGTAGAGATTCCCGCAACCGGCATGGTTAAGGTCGGTCGCGGCGGGCTGCGGGGCGCCTTATGGTTGGGTCAGCGACCCTGGGTCGGTTTCGCGGCGCTGGCAGGCCTGATCGGGGGAGTGGCGGTAATACTGGGCAGAAAGAGACGTAAATAAACCTTAGGCTTACATTATTCGGTTTTACAGGGAATGAAGAATCTGGACAGATGTGCTCGGTTTGTTCTGGCGCCTCAAGAAGGCATAAAGAGCGCAGATTGATTTTGACCGGAAAACGGCTTGGCTTACGAATGACGGCTATCTAAAGGCTGAAGGTATATGTTCCTATTACAAGGCTGAGCGTTGCACTTGTGTCCATAAAGGGAGCGGGAATTATTAGTCGAGAAAAACACGCAAAAAACATGGGTACGCGGCGGGGTTTGAGCGATCCACCCAGCGTGATTTTTAATAACGAAAGCTTCCTGCGACCGCGGTGTGCGCGACCATAAAAATGCCTGGCACACCGGGTAATTTCAGTAAAAGGATTAAACAGGGTTGTGGCATTTTCGTGTTAAACTTAAAAGTTGCCCTTTTATCTAATTAATTGGGCAGGAACTGACGATTGATATGGAAACACCACAAAACACCACCCTGATAGTCGGGCTGGGCAACCCCGGCGTCGAATACCGCCATACCAGACATAATGTTGGATTCATGGTGGTTGAAACCCTGGCGGACAAGCTCGAGATCTCGATGAAGCAGGTCAAGTTTAAATCCCAGATCGGCAGCGGTAAAGTGGATGGAAATTTGCTCGTCCTGGCGAAGCCGCTCACTTTCATGAATGATTCCGGCAGCGCGGTTTCGCAGTTGCTGCGATATTTCAAAGTGCCTCTGACCAATCTGTTGGTGATCCATGACGATCTGGACCTGCCGCTGGGCATGCTACGTTTGCGTCCGGCTGGCGGCAGTGCCGGTCAGCGCGGGATGCAATCCATCACAGACAGACTGGGAAGCAAAGAGTATCCACGCCTGCGGATTGGCATCGGACGCCCGTCCGGCCGGATGGATCCGGCTGATTACGTGCTGAAAGATTTCCTGCCTTCTGAACAGGAACTCAAAAAGATGGTATTGGACCAGGCAGCACAGGCAGCCCTGACCTTCATCCACGAGGGGCTGGAAAAAGCGATGAACGTTTACAATGGCGAAGTCGGCTGATCATCCCATTCTTTCCTATCTGAGTGGTCTGCTGGCCTATCAGGATTTGCTGGAAGGCCTGAAAGAAGCCCGCTTCAAGGATGTTGAAC
>JBAQMM010000099.1:0-3692 GCA_049302815.1 Anaerolineaceae bacterium
GCAAAGTACACAGCCAGGGGAAGATCATTGGCGTGATCTGCCACGGCGGCTTGGTTGCCATTTCTGCCGGGATCGTCAAAGGAGTGCATGCCACTGGCTCACTGGGGATCAAGGATGATCTCGTGAACGCTGGCGCCACCTGGGTGGATCAACCCGCCTTCCGTGAGGGCAACCTGGTGTGGGGCCGCGTGGTAGCAGACATTCCTGACTTCAATCGGGAATTGGTGGCCGCTCTGGTTGAACGGGCTGGCTGAGCTTTTACCGGGTAAGCGGTGGTACAATCCAGGTAGATAATATTTTTTGGAGGTTGAATGGAACAGCAAGTTTCGAGTTTTGCTGTCAAGAAGGGCTTGGCACAAATGTTAAAAGGTGGTGTGATCATGGATGTGGTCACGCCTGAGCACGCGCGTATCGCGGAAGATGCCGGTGCGGTGGCGGTGATGGCTTTGGAACGTGTGCCTGCCGATATTCGCGCCAGCGGCGGCGTGGCTCGCATGAGCGACCCTGAATTGATCTTGAAGATCATGGAAACCGTCAGCATCCCGGTCATGGCGAAGGTGCGCATAGGTCATTTTGTGGAAGCCCAAATTCTGGAAGCGCTGGGCGTGGACTATATTGACGAGTCCGAGGTTTTGACGCCGGCTGATGAAGCCAATCATATTTACAAACATTCCTTCAAGGTGCCATTTGTGTGTGGCTGCCGCAACCTGGGCGAAGCGCTGCGGCGCATCGGTGAAGGTGCGGCCATGATTCGTACTAAGGGAGAAGCCGGAACCGGCGATGTGGTGGAAGCGGTTCGCCACGCGCGATGCGTTTTCAGCGAGATCCGCATTCTGCAGGCGCTGCCTGAAGAGGAAGTGATGACATTTGCCAAGAATAGCGGCGCCCCTTACGAGCTATGCTTGGAAGTGCGTGCATTGGGGCATCTACCGGTGGTCAATTTTGCTGCCGGTGGAATTGCCACCCCGGCCGATGCTGCCTTGATGATGCAGCTGGGCGTTGATGGAATTTTTGTTGGCTCAGGCATCTTCAAATCTGGCGACCCGGCCAGGCGTGCCGCTGCCATTGTGAAAGCCACCACCCACTACCAGGATCCCAAATTGCTGGCTGAGATCAGCCGCAACCTGGGCGAACCCATGGTAGGGCGACAAATTTCCAGCATTCCGGACCAGGAATTGATTGCCGGCCGCGGCTGGTAAGTTTTAGGGATTGCATGAAAATCGGTGTGCTCGCCCTGCAAGGCGATTTTCGGGAGCACCGTGCCAGCTTGGCTCAGTTGGGCGTGGAGAGTGTGGAAGTGCGGTTGCCTGCCCAACTGGACAACATTGACGGTTTGATCCTGCCCGGAGGAGAATCCACCACCATTGGCAAGTTGATGATAGCTTATGATTTACTGGAACCCCTGCGGGAGTTTGGCAAGACTAAAGCTATGTGGGGCACCTGCGCCGGCGCTATCCTGCTTTCCCAAGATTCCGGGCACGACCAGGACCTGCTTAGGTTGATGGATATCAGCATGAAGCGCAACGCCTTTGGCCGGCAGGTGGACTCTTTTGAGATTGATCTGGAAGTGCCCTTTCTGAACCCACCGACCCCGCCATATCACGCGGTTTTTATTCGCGGTCCAGTGGTTAAATCGGTCTTTGGAAGAGCCGTTCCGCTGCTTAGGCTGCCGGATGGTCGCGTCGTGGCTGCCCAACAGGGGCATTTGCTCGCTACCTCATTTCATCCCGAGCTTACACCGGACCTGCGTTTCCATCGTTATTTCTTGGAGTTGGTTCAATCGCCGCCCGCAGACTGACCCTGACTGATTATGCAACTTTGCTCCAGGCTTCCCGGTCGGCGCAGAGCCTGGACCATATCCGCCTGGTTACGAACGGAAATCCCCTTACCTGGGGCAATCTCCTTTTTCCCACAGCTCCGGCGGTCAACCAGTACAGCGCGGTTTGGGAGGAAGCCTCCCAACCGCCCTGTTACGCCCGGGTGGTCCATCAGGTGGGAGAGCCCAACGGGCAGCTCACTTTTTTGGTGGCAGAGCCTGAAAGTGACTCAGGGGCGGTTACCTGCCTTTTGGAGGATCTTATCCGTCACAGCGGCACCTGGGGGGCGCGCTATTTGTTGTGTGACCTTCCCACTGATTCGGCTTTTTTGCCGGCTTTCCGCCGCGCGGACTTTAATATTTGGGCGCGCCAAAGACTCTTCCGATTTATCGGAACCCTCCCCCGACCTTTGAGCATGGCTTACGCCTGGCGCCCGTGGAACAGCGGGGATATCAAGGCGATGCTGAGTCTTTACCGCAACTTGGTGCCAAAACTGTTCCAGTCCATTGAGCCGCTGACCCGAAAAGCTATGCTTGGGTTGGTTCTGACCGATCAGAAGAACAATCTGCTCGGTTACGCCGACCTGGAATATGGCATGCGCGGGATCTGGGTTTTACCCTTCCTGCTGCCGGAAGCAAACGATCCGCAAATCCTGCTGGATATGCTTGCGAGTTTACCGGCGACTTTTCAGCGGCCGGTTTATATCTGTGCCCGCTCCTACCAGCCCTGGATGGAGGATGTGGTTTCCCATCTGCCGGTGGAATCCGGCGGGGAACAGGCGCTGATGGTGCGCTACCTGGTGCTCCAGGAAAAGGTTCCCCAGGCAGTGCAGCGCCAGGTATTTGAGACCAATCCGTCCGATGGCAGTGTGCCAGTGGCGCAAGCCCACCACAACGGAAACAGCTGAGTTTGCTCAGACAAAGCGACAGGCTGCCCGATTTTTGGAAAACCTGTTTTTTCGCAAGGATATATCCTGATAAAATTTTCTGAAAGGAGCCGGCTGACCCTGCCTGTTCCATTCTTTTGTCTTGCCAATGCGCAACTCTGCGCTATTTGCCACCCTCCACCTACCCGGCTTAACGGAAATGAGTGCCCGATTTTTTGTAAGAGATAAGCGTAATCTTCGCATATTTGCGTTGATCCGCAGGTTTGTTGGAGTAAGATTGATCTGACTGTCCAGAATCCGGGGCAGGGTTGCCATTGCCAGTGTCTGTATCAAGTTTGCATAAGTCCATTCAGATTGTTATGAAATTCATATACAAAGACCCGTTAATCAAAATCATTCTTTCCAAAATAAGTTAAAATCAACACATAAATGGAGTAGTACCGAATTATAAAATGACCACAACCCAAAAACGAATTACCGATGATCTTGAGGCGATGCTTGATGTATTTCCTCCGGACATCGCTCAATCAGTACAAGCCAAGGACAATTTTGACAACCTTCTCGAGGTCATTCTGGACCTGGGGAGGCTGCCTACCGCGCGCTTTGTGGATACCGAAGTTGCCCTACTGCAGCGCGACGTCACCCAGGATGACCTGGATTATGTCACCGACCGCATTGGCGATTTTGACGCCGATAACCGGGCCGGCATGGAACGCACCCTTCACCGTATTTCTGCCATACGCAACCGGCGCGGCAAAATTGTTGGACTGACCTGCCGTGTTGGCAGGGCGGTCTATGGCACCATTGATATCATCACCGACCTGGTCAATTCCGGCGAGAGCATCCTCATTCTGGGTAAGCCGGGTGTGGGCAAAACCACCATGCTGCGCGAAGCCGCGCGCATCCTGGCTGAAACCCGGCGGGTAATCATCGTGGACACCTCCAATGAAATTGGCGGCGACGGAGACGTGCCCCACCCGGCGGTGGGA
>JBAQMM010000100.1:0-13385 GCA_049302815.1 Anaerolineaceae bacterium
CGGTAGGAAAGCCCGCGCCGCCGCGTCCGCGAAGTTTGGCGTCCAGAACCTCCTGGATGACCTCTTCGGGGGTCATTTCAGTCAGCACTTTACCCAAGGCCATGTATCCATCATAGGCGATGTAATCTTCAATATTACGCGGATCAATCACACCGACGTTGCGGAGAACCACCCGGACCTCCTTGTTTTTTGGAGCGCTCAACTCTTCATCGATGTTGTCAATCATCTTGGCGGCATATTGTTTTAGAATACGTCCCTTAATGAAGTGCTCTTCAACCAGGCGTGGAATCTCAAAATAGGTCAGATTGGTGTAATGGGTTCCTTCCGGGTAAATCACAAGGTCTGGGCCTTCCTTTTGGGGGTCTCCAAGGCGGGGAGTCTCAAGAACGCGCACTTCATCAATCAGACCTTGTTTAATCAACTCGTCATTCAAAGAGTCGATTAATTCATATGCGCCTTTTTCAACGCATATGGGATCAACAGACACGAGCACAGTAGATCTATAAAACGCCATAATTTTCCTTCCGGGTAGTAGTGTTCAAGATAGTTTTGCTTTCGAAAACGAATCTATCCTTCAACTTTGTGATCTGCGCAAATATTACCCTTGACAACATGTTCTTCCATGATTTGCCTGGCTATTTCGGGATTAACTCTGCCATAGGTAACTTTTTCAGCGCCAGGCAGGATAACCTGCACAACCGGTTCAAAGGAATCTATCCCAATATTACCGGTCTGGCGGATGATGATATTATCCAAATGGTTGCTGTCAACAAAATCGAGAATGGCTTTGAGGGTTTCCCGCGCGCCGGCGGCAATCCCGACTGTTCCCATTCCGACAATGATCTCAGTTTTTCCAGAAGTGGATTTCAGTTCCTGTTTTCTTTGAGCTTCTTCACGCATTCGTTTCAAATCGTCTAGTGATTTTATTGCTGGCATTTTATGTTTCTCCTTATATTAATTTTAAGTCCTGGATACCTTTTTCAAAGATTGATCGAATAAAATGGATCACATCAGGGTCAGTGATGGAAATACTATCCAATTCTTGTTTGAGCTCTGCGTCATCAAAGTAAAATTCTTTTTTGTTCATCTTGACCGAATAGATCCAATTTACATGCGCCGTGCCCAATTCCAAGGTGAGGAAAGTATCGCTTAAATCTCCGAGAGGCATTCTATCAATATGGCTGAGTTGAAATTGAACTGCAACCGCAGTACCTTTACCTAATTCTGAGGTAATTTCAAACCAACCATTGCAAGCTTCAGCAGCAGCTTTCAGCAAGGGAATTCCCAAGCCCACTTTCCGTTCGGTGCGGCTGGTGACGAAGGGATCCGTCACCTGGGCAACCATTTCAGGGCTCATTCCCCTGCCGTTATCTGCAATTTTTATTGTTAAGGTGTCCTCTGTTTGATTTTCATCAACCAGGATGGTAATTTTATCAGCGCCTGCTGAAATACTATTGGCTGCGATATCAAGAATATGCAGGGAAAGCTCTCTCAATTATGCAGCCTCGGGTTTTTGAATGTCTTGCACCAATTTAGGGAACTTGTTTGGCTGCATGCGTCCGTGGATAAGGTCATCAACAACCACGACAGGTGCCTGGCTGCAGGCTCCTACACAGCGGCAAACTTCGAGTGTTATCAAGCCGTCGGGAGTCGTGTTTCCGGGTTCAATCCCCAGGATTTGTTTCGCTTTCTCAACGATCTGCTCAATGCCGCCCACGTAACAGGCTGTTCCAAGGCAGAACTTGATCGTATGTTTACCCCGGGGAATGGTGGTGAAAAACGAATAAAACGAAACGACGCCGTGAACCTTGCTGATCGGCACTCCCAATCCCTCGGCAATATAGGCCTGCATTGGTTTAGTGATGTATCCAATCCTCTCCTGGACTTGATTGAGCACCACCATTGTAGCGCCATTGAGACTGGCGTTCTCTTCAAGAATGGAATCAATGAGTGCCTTTTGTTCAGGGATTTCTAACGGGTCTAAGATTTTATTTGTTTCCAACATGGTTTTCTCTACTCCTGGGAGCTTTTTTTAGTGCGTAAGTTATTTGTGAAAAATTATACAAAAAGTTTACCTAACTCGTCTGATTTGGTCAATGCTTTCTGCAGGTTTTTAGCGAATTTGATCAAAATTGGTAGGAATGTTCTTTTGATTCGCCTGATCAAATCAGAACTGCGCAATAAGTGCTTCCTTGATTGAACGTAAACTTGCATCCTGTGCGTAAAATTCATTGGCACCTAAAAAATCATCCAAAAAGTGAACATCGCCGCTCTGGATCAGGTGGTACTTTTGAAGCTCGGGGAATTTGAGGCGGCAGGCTTCCTTGGTTCGATAGCGGGAAATCTCCACGATTTCAACAGGCAGGTCTGGCGGAATTGCACCAAGGTGGGAAATGACGCCGTATGCTTCCCGATCGACGTGCGCAGGGATGAACAGGCCGCCCAATTTGGTGACGATCTTACAGGCGTCTTGAAGCGATATTCTGGTGGAGTTGATCAAAAGGCGGTCTTCAAAACGAACAAACTCGCCTTCTTCATCCACAACCAGTTGAGAGCCAAAGAAATCGACATTGTTGGGTATTTTAGGCAGGTGACGGTCAACAATTTCCTGCAACGCCGCAAGTTGTTCCAGGGTGTCAAACAGGCAAACTGAGTGGATTTCTTCAGCGGTTTCCAACTCCATGCCGGGCAGAACGGTCAGATCTGTTCCTTCGGCGGCTTTAATCACTGCCGGGGCATTATAGCTGGCATTATGATCCGTGATGGCAATCAGATTGATGCCGCGGGACAGGGCACCCTCCACAATCCACGGTGGGATCATTTCGATTCCGGCACAGGGCGAAAGAACGGAATGAATGTGAAACTCTGCGCGGAAGTGGATCATGGACATTTTTGAGAAAGTTAAGTCTCTCTCAATCCCAGTTCCCATAATCTTCCAACAATTTCAAAACTTGGGGATGGTGTGGAGAACAATGCAATGCCCTGATCGTTTGCCTTGGTGATGGTGGCTTCATCCGGCTGGGCATTTTCGGTGATAATAATTGCGGGAACTTCCACCAGAGAAGCCACCGCCACAATATTATTGTGGGCAAGTAGCGTGACCCAGAGCGAGTGGCTCTTCGCGCCAGCCACAACGCAACTGAGCATATCTGAGATATAGCCACATTCGACCTGAATGGTTGAATAATCTTTGGGTTCCGTCAGAGCTTTTAGAGGGATGGCGTCAAGAATTTCCTGCAGATTCATACTCACTCCAGCGGTTCAGAAGAATGACGGATTGGTTCCAGGTGCATGACCATGACTAGGTTGGTTCCCCGATCTTTGGAAGAGGTTAAGGTCATCTCATCCACACAGCTCTTGATATTGACCAGACCCATTCCAGCGCCGAAGCCTTTTTCACGCACTTCTTCAGTTGCGGTGGAGTAGCCTGGCTGCATGGCCAGGTCGATATCCGGAATGCCCGGTCCATCGTCATAGGCTTCCATGGTAATTTTATGCGGTTCGATCTCAACCCGAAGCACGCCCCCGTTGGTGGTGTGGATGATCAAATTCATCTCAGCCTCATATACGGCGATGCCACATTGGCGTGCAATTTGGGGCGTGGCGCCCAGGCGTAACAAGGCTTTTTTAATGTTATTGGAGGCGGCACCACCATGGGTGTAATCGCCTTTTTTAATGGTGTAACGGAGCGTGAGCGTGCTTCGGTCCGAAATAATATCTTCAAACAAATGCGACATGCGGTAGCGTCGCAGTTCTTCGGTATGGTAATCTCTTTGCAGAGCATTGAGGATGCCTTCGGAGATATCGCCTTTGGTAAGAACCCCCACTACTTTTCCGTCCGCTCCGATGACCGGCAGACGTCCGAACTGATATTTGACAAACAATTTCATGGCTTCGACCACCATGTCCGTATTATTGATGGTGATGACGTTGCTGGTCATGTAATTGGCAACGGTCAGGTCAATGCGACCCTCGCGTAGAGAACGGATCAAATCTTCGATGGAGATAATGCCAACCAAATTCCCATTAGCGGCAACAGGCGCGCCTGAAATGCGGTACTTTTGAAATGTATCCAGGACCTCACGAATACTTTGATCCGGTCTGAAGGAGATAACCGGCTTGGACATGACATCATCGATCCTGATCTCATAGGCAAGTTCTTCTACCCGGGTGATCTTTCTGGCTTTTTCGTCGGAAACAGGGAGATTATCAGGGGCTGGCATCTCAGGTTCCTGGATCAGTCGTCTTCGAATGCGTGAATGATTTGCTTTTCGAGGCTGGGCAATCCAGCTTCCCTTAGGCGGCCGCTTAGTTCGTAAAGCCCAAAGGTTGAGCTGATGACGGGCATGTTTTCTGCGATCGCGAGCTGGATAGTTTCGGGTGCAAGCTTTTTCCCACGGGCAAAGACGATCGCCTTGACATCCGCAATCAACGCGGTTCGAATTACCTGAGGGTTGCTGAGGCCGGAAATTAATAAGGCTTCCGGTTGAATTGATGCCAACACATCACTCATCAAATCGCCCGCAAAACCGCCCTGGACTTCAATCTCAAGGTTAATATCAGGAGTGAGTAATACTCCTTGAGAAATTTCCAAAATCTCACCTATTTTCATATGTATTTCCTCATTTAATTGAACATATTTCAACTAATTCTAACCGATTTTACAGGCGTGTTATACTTTTGCAGAATACGAACTTGAGGTCTGAAGCATGAACAAACTCGTTAAAAGTGTCAAGGGTACGCGGGATTTTTACCCAGAAGAAATGGCTCTGCGTCGATGGTTGATCGGCAAAATCCAGCAAACCTCCGAGGCTTTTGGTTACCAGGAATATGACGGACCCTGCATTGAAACGCTCGATCTTTATGCCGCCAAGTCAGGCGAGGAGTTGGTCAAGGAACAGGCTTTTGTGTTTTCTGATCGTAGTGGGGAAAATATTGCGCTCAGACCTGAATTGACCCCCACGCTGGCAAGAATGGTTGCGGCAAAGCAAAACGAGTTGACCTTCCCACTGCGTTGGTGGTCTTTTGGTCCCTTTTGGCGGTATGAGCGGCCGCAGCGAGGGCGCAGCCGTGAATTTTTTCAATGGAACATTGATCTGATTGGCGCCGAAAGTGTCCTGGCTGATGCTGAGTTGGTGGCAGTGGCTGCCACCTTTCTGAAGAATGTAGGCTTGACTGACAGGCAGGTCCAAATCCTGGTCAACAACCGTCAATTGGTGGATACCGCGCTAAGCCGGATCGGGATCGACCAGGCGCAAAAACCATCCATCCTGAAGATGATCGATCGGATCGATAAGCAGCCCTCGGAGGTTTGGGATGAAAACGTGCTCGGATTAGGCCTCACGCAAAGCCAACTCCAGAAGTTGAAAGAGCTTTTAGCCGATCAGGAACTCTGGCAGGAATCTGTCGAATTAAGCGAGTTCTTCCAAGCGGTGGAGTGGCTGGGTGTGAGCGCGTATGTTTCCTACGACCCCAAGATTATCCGCGGGCTTGATTATTACACCGGCACGGTGTTTGAAGCCCGTGATACTGCAGGAAATTTCCGCGCCATTTTGGGAGGGGGTCACTATTCCAACCTGGTGGCTGATGTTGGCGGCAAACCACTGCCCGGAGTTGGATTTGCCATGGGGGACGTGGTGATCCAGTTGATGTTAGAAGCGCACGATCTTCTGCCCTGGCAAACAGGCGATCAGGATCAGGTTTTTGTGACAATTTTTGATGAAGCCACCCGGGCAGTCTCCTGCCAGGTCGCAGCACAATTGAGATCGGCTGGATTCAAAGTCATTACCTACCCGGAGGTCGATAAGTTAGCCAAACAGCTTAAATATGCTGACAGGATTGGCGCAAAAGCTGCCCTGGTGATTGGTCCGGATGAACTTGTCAGGGACGAAGTAGTGGTTAAGAACCTGCGGACCCGCGAACAGGAGGTAGTACCTCAAAAAGAGCTGGAAAGCAAGCTGAGGTCGCTCCTTGCGCAGGAATGAGCGCTGTGATAGAATGTTCACCCTAAATATGGTGCCTGTAGCTCAACGGCAGAGCGCCTCACTGTGGATGAGGAGGTTGAGGGTTCGAAACCGTCCAGGCACCCAGATTACCCTATTGAAGGGGTGATTTTCATTTAATTCACCTTTAAGTTAAGTAAGTAATCCCCTGGTCAAATCAAAAATAGATTTCAAACAGGTAACAGTTTGAATTATAGATTTTTAAGGGTGTCGGAAAAGTTCCTTCATTAAAAGGTTGATTTTGCATGCAAGAATAAAGTGAGATTTTGCCATTTTACTACGCACCAAATCCCCAGTAATTCCGTTTCCCTGCCCCACTGAGGGGGGGGAGGAGAAAGGGGTGAGGGTAGTGACTTTACAGACTGTATTTTTCAACATCCTCTTTTTTGTGCTATTGATTCCAAGTGCTAGAGAGCGTATAATAAAAATACAAATGTGATGTGAAACTGTAAATTATAAAAAACTTGAGCAAATGGTATGGAGACAGATTTTTGGCATTAGTTGGTGTATATAAAATATGCAAGCAATCCTGTAATGCGTGAAATGGAGGTGATTACAATGACAAAAATGACATGCGTCATTCTTGGCTTGGCTTTCCTGGCACTGGGCATCTTGGGAATAACAGGCGTGGTACCAATGTTTAAAACCGATCCGGTCTACGTGAACATCGGAGAAATTGTTATCGGTGCCTTGGGTTTGGCGGTTGGGGTATACTCCCAGCAAAACAAAGTGAACTATCAGCAAAGGGCAGAGACATCTCAGCAGGAAAAAGAGATCATTCAGCAAAGAAAAGATATCGATCAGCAAAGAAAAGACATCGATCAGCAAAGAAAAGACATCGATCAGCAAAGAAAAGAATACGGGCAGTGCGTAAAATTGGGATAGTTAAGATTTTCCTGAAAAAACATATGTGTTAATACCCAAATCTTGCCTGTTTAATTGCTACATGCTCCGCCAAAGCACGGAATAGTAAAGGAAAAAAATCGATGGCTGGTCCTGGGGGCATTCCTGCTTTTTCTGGATTTTCATTCGGTCATTTCTATTTTTGGCCTCAAGGCAGCCTTGGATACGCCGTCGGGTGGTAGTAGGAGTGTTGCCATACAGGCTACGGGAAACGGCCTTGCACTGGAAGTTTTTCTGTCGGGAAGGAGTGTTTCTCGGAGTGCACAGTGGCTTCCACGGTAGCGCGTAAGTTGCACCTATTACTTCTGTGGGTCAGGTGTTCTTCGCGCAGTTTGGCGACCTGGATTTCCTGGGGGGTAAAAGCCAACAGATAATGTGGGTCTCGCTTTTGGGGTTTGGAATGGCAGCGACTTTCCAACTGGAACGGACAAGTAACACAAATGGCAGGGTTGAAGTGGGCTTGCTAATTGGTAGTACGGGTTGGAGTCACTGGGATGGTCTGTCCCTGTGGACAGGTGACCTACGTGAATGACCTCCCACAAAATGGATTGAGATCTACGGTCCCAAGGGGAGGCTTCGCACTCAAACACACGCGCATGGTCCATCCTATGCAAAAGCGGTATGGACGCAGGCAAACGAGAGGCTTCGCACAGAGGACACCGGCGCGAACGTGGCTGTTGGTGCAATCAAAAGGAGATTGCATCCTACGAACTGACCTGTCATCCTGGAAGAGCAAGCGACGAAGGATCTTTGTTTCGCAGGCGATTGGAGTGCTGGAGAAAGCAAGATTCTTCGCTTTGCATTCAGAATGACAGATAACTCAGAATGACAGAAACCGCATTGACAGATAGAAACTGCATTTACATGCTTTTTGATTGACCTTATCATAAGGTTGTGGCATAATATTACCACGATTGTGAAAAGCTGAGATGGAAACGAGTAGCCCTGTTTGAACTGCCAGCGATCCTGGGAGCGGTGTGAGCCAGGTCAGGAATGCAGGTTGAAAATCCTTCCGGAGCTGTAAACTGAACGCTGAATTGCCATTAAGGGCGCCGGGCTCATCTCCCGTTATCAGGGATACAGTTATTGCCTGTAAGGCTGTAAATGGTTGAGGTGTCTGGTTTTACCAGGAACCGGGGTGGTATCGCGAGTATAAACTCGTCCCTGAATCAGGGATGAGTTTTTTGTTGGAGGAGCTATGTTTAAAGCAGTTTCACCTAAGTTGAATATCAATGTGATGGAAGAAGGTGTCTTGCGCTTCTGGCGTACCAACGAGGTCTTCAAAAAGTCTTCGGCTGAGCGCAAGGATCGCACGCCTTACGTCTTTTTTGAGGGTCCACCTACTGCCAATGGAAAGCCGGGCATTCATCATGTTTTGGTTCGCGCGTTCAAAGACATGTTTCCCCGTTACAAAACCATGAACGGCTACTATGTGGATCGCCGCGGCGGTTGGGATACACACGGCCTTCCGGTTGAGATCGAGGTCGAGAAAAAATTAGGTTTCACCAACAAGGGGCAGATTGAAACGTACGGTATCGAAAAATTCAACGCTCTTTGCCGCGAATCCGCCTTTGAACGGATTCAGGACTGGGAACGCTTGACGGAACGGATCGGCTATTGGGTGGACCTGGACCGGGCTTACGTGACCTACAAGAATGAGTACATCGAGTCAGTCTGGTGGCTGCTCAAGTCCATCTGGGATAAGGGCTTGCTCTACCAGGGTTTTAAGGTCGTCCCTTACTGCCCGCGCTGCGGAACGCCGCTCTCCGATCATGAGGTGGCACAGGGCTATGAAGAGACCGATGACCCCTCGGTGTTTGTCCGTTTTCCATTGCTTGATGATCCCAATACCTACCTATTGGTTTGGACCACCACACCTTGGACTCTCCCGGGGAATGTGGCTGTGGCAGCCCATCCGGACGTTGATTATGTGTTGGTCGCGCGGGGTGATGGCACAAATGACGAGCGCCTGATTATGGCAAAGGAATTGGTCAGCAAAGTCTTTGGTGAGACGCCGGTAAAAATCTTGAAAACTTTCAAGGGCAAGACGCTTAAAGGCAAGCGCTACGCACCCTTGTTTACTTTTATGCCAAGTGAAAAACCAGCCTACTATGTGGTCAACGCGGATTACGTAACCACGACGGATGGAACCGGCCTGGTGCATATCGCTCCAGCCTTTGGCACAGATGACATGCAAGTCGCTAAGGAGCACGATCTGCCAATTCTGATGACGGTTAATGATGAAGGTAAATTTAAAAAGGAAGTTAAAAACTGGGCGGATGTGTTTGTAAAGGACGCTGACCCGTCGATCATTGAGGATCTCGATCAGCGTGGGTTGTTGTTTGCTTCCGGCAGGTACACCCACACTTATCCTTTCTGCTGGCGCTGCGGCACTCCTCTATTGTATTATGCCCGACCGACCTGGTTCATCCGCACCAGTCAGATCAAAGATCGCCTGGTGGAACTTAACCAGGAAATCAACTGGGTACCTGAGCATATCAAGAATGGCCGCTTTGGCAACTGGTTGGAAAACAACATCGACTGGGCATTGGGACGCAACCGCTATTGGGGTACTCCTCTGCCTGTATGGGAATGCCAGAGCTGTCATCACCAGGTTTGTGTCGGCTCAGTGTCGGAATTGAGCCAGCTTGTCGGTCAGGACATGACAGGAATGGATTTGCACCGGCCATTCATTGACCGGGTGCAGTTCGCTTGTCCGGAGTGCCAGCAAGGTACGATGGTCCGAGTCAAGGAATTGATTGACGTGTGGTTTGATAGCGGCTCAATGCCTGTGGCGCAGTGGCATTATCCGTTTGAAAATGTGGAGGAATTCAAGACCCAGTTTCCGGCAGACTTTATCTGCGAAGGTGTCGATCAGACCCGCGGTTGGTTCTATTCGCTGCTGGCGATCAGCGGACTGGTTTTTGACAGCATCTCCTACAAAAATGTGATCAGCCTGGGTTTGATTTTAGACGGCGAAGGTCACAAGATGTCCAAATCGCGCGGGAATGTGGTTGATCCTTGGGAAATCATCAATGAGCATGGCGCAGATGCCATCCGCTGGTATTTGTACACATCCAGCCCGGCCGGGAATGAACGGCGTTTCAGTTCTGAGCTGGTTGGGGAGGTTGTCCGCAATTTCACCCTGACGCTTTGGAACACTTATGCCTTTTTTGTCACCTATGCCAATCTTGACGGATGGAAACCGGATCTGGCGGTCATTCCACAGTTCAGCCGGCTGGATTACTGGCTGCTTTCCGCCCTCAACGCGCTCGTGAGGGATGTCACTAAAGCTTACGAGGCTTATGATGTTTTAGGTGCCACCCGACCCATTGAAGCATTCGTGGATCAGCTTTCCAATTGGTATTTGCGTCGTTCACGCCGCCGCTTCTGGAAGAGCGAGTCCGATGGTGACAAAGCGGCAGCATACGAAACCCTCTATCAGGCGCTCACGACCCTCGCGAAATTGTTGGCACCCACCATGCCATTCGTGGCTGAAGAGCTGTACCAGAACCTGGTGCGGTCAGTGGATGACCAGTCCCCGCTCTCGGTTCACCTGGCGAATTGGCCCCAAGCTGACACGAGCTTGATCAATGAAAAGCTCAACGAGGATATGATCCTGATTATGAAACTGGCATCCTTGGGGCACGCTGCCCGCAACAAGTCCAGCATCAAGGTTCGTCAACCCCTGGCGGAAGCGGCGTTCGCGGTGGGGTCTGCAGAAGAAGCCGAAGTGGTCGGACAGTTTAAGGATATTTTGCTGGATGAACTGAACGTCAAGTCCGTGCGCATCTTGAGTGGATCAGGCGAGGCGGTCAATTACGGTATTAATCCGTTGCCCAAGCAACTTGGGCAAAAATACAAAGGGCTTTACCCACAAATCCGTCAGGCAATTCTTGATTTGCCGGTGCAGGAAAGTGCCGTAAAGCTTCTGGAAGGGATCAACCTGGTGATTAATGTAGCTGGCAAGTATTATGAAATTCTGCCGGGAGAAGTTGAGGTTCACACGACAGCCCGGGAAGGTTTTGAAGTGGCAGTGGATGGCCCTTACCTGGCTGCTCTGGAGATTGATCTGACGCCTGAACTGATCAATGAGGGTCTGGCGCGTGAATTTGTCCGCAGGGTACAGGCTTTGCGTAAAGATGGCGGTTTGGATATCGCGGATCGGATCTGCTTGTATTACACCGCCACACCGAGGCTGAGCGAGGCTGTCCAGGCCTTTAGTGATTTCATCAAGACTGAGACTCTGGCAGTAGAATTAGTCAACGCTCCTGCTCCTGGGAACTGGGTCACAGCCAGCGACAGTTTTGATGAAGAAGAGCTTTCACTCCATCTGCAAAAGACAGTCCAAAATTCGGAAGAGGTACTTTGAAACTAAAGCTTAAAAACAATTTGTTCCTCGCCGGCATCGCCCTGTTGATTATTATCCTGGATCAGCTCAGCAAGTTCTTGGTGCGGCAGAACCTTGCTTCGGGAGAGTCTTGGCTGCCAATCCCATCGCTGGCTCCTTTCCTGCAGATAGTGAATTGGCATAATACTGGCGCGGCTTTTGGCATCTTTCAATCTGGCAACACAATCTTGAAGATCTTCACGAGCGTCATTGCGGTGGTCATCGTGATTTATTACCAGCAAATTCCTGCTTCCCAAAAGTTGGCCCGGGTGTCCATGTCCATGATGGTGGGCGGCGCCTTGGGTAATTTGATAGACCGCTTTACACAGGGATTTGTCACCGATTTCATCTCTGTCGGATCTTTCCCGGTATTTAACGTCGCGGATTCCTGCGTGACGGTTGGTGTTGGTCTGTTGATTCTGGCTATGCTCATCCAGGAAAACAAGGATCGAAAAGCTCTGAATTCTGACCAGACTGGCGCTGAAGAAAGCGGCGAGCCGAGCCGGCAAGGACCTGTGGAATGAAACCTTCAATGCAGGAATACCTGTTCCAGGAAGAAGAACCAAACCGGCTGGATAAATTCCTGGCTGGTGAAATTCAAGGCTTTTCAAGGGCGCAAATCCAAACCCTGATTGAGAATGGCAAGATTTGGGTGGACGGCGTGCCGGTGGTGAAATCCTCCACAAAGCTTGAGGCAGGTCAGAAGGTCAGGGTGGAACTTCCAGAAACAGTTGAGAGAGAGCTTCTGGCGGAAGATTTGGAATTGACCGTCCTATACCAGGATGAAAACACGGTCGTGATTAATAAACCCGCTGGCATGATCGTCCACCCGGGGGCAGGTCACGAAACTGGAACGGTGGTGAACGCTGCCATGTACCGCTGGCCAGAAATGCGCCAGGTTGGCGATCCCGCCAGACCTGGCGTGGTGCACCGGCTCGACAAGGAGACTTCCGGAGTGTTGCTCCTAGCGCGCACCCAGTCTGCGTACACCTGGTACGTCAAACAGTTCAAATCCCGCAAGACCGAAAAGATTTATCTGGCGCTTGTGGATGGTCATCCGCCCACACCCAGCGGCAGGATCGAAACTTCCATCGGCAGAGACGCCAAACACCGCCAGCGGATGGCGGTGGTTTTCGAAGGGCATGGTCGCAAGGCGGTGACGGAATTCCACACCAAACAGGCTTTCAAGGATTATGATCTTTTGGAAGTTCACCCAATCACCGGGCGAACTCACCAAATCAGGGTGCACCTAGCTTACCTGGGCTGCCCTGTGGTTGGCGACCGTGTTTACGGGAGGCGCAAGCCCACCATGGAACTGGGGCGATTCTTCCTGCATGCAGCCAGGTTAAAAATTTTTCTGCTAGATGAGAAAACGCCGATGGAGTTCCAGGCGAATTTGCCGGATGAACTTAACCTAATCTTGGAAAACCTTGAAAAAATGGAGTAGCCATGGAATATTTCGATTTTCGCTCTGATACGGTCACCAAACCCACCTTAGCCATGCGCGCAGCCATGGCGAAAGCCCCGGTTGGAGACGATGTTTATGGGGAAGATCCAACCGTGAATGCCCTTGAGCAGCGTTCTGCTGAAATGTTGGGCAAGGAGGCGGGTTTATTTGTGACCTCCGGGACCATGGGCAACCTGTTGGCGGTTTTGGCTGAATGCGCCAGGGGTGAGGAAGTCATCATGGGGCGCCAGGGGCACACTTTTCTGCATGAAGCTGGCGGCGTTTCTGCATTGGGTGGGGTGGTGATGCATACAGTTCCAAACCAGGCGGATGGCACGCTGGCACTTGAGAACCTCAAGGATGCCCTGCGCTTTCCGGGGGATATCCACGAGCCCATCTCAAAGATGATCATAGTGGAAAATACCCAAAATTCCTGCGGAGGTGTGGCATTGTCGCCGAAGTATTGTGATCAGGTGGGAGCTTTTGCCCGTGAGCACCAGCTACTCTTTCACATTGATGGCGCCAGGATCTTTAATGCTTCCGTGGCTTTGGACGTACCCGCCCGCGACCTGGTTCGCTCGGCGGATTCGGTCACTTTCTGCCTGAGCAAGGGTTTATGCGCGCCGGTGGGGTCGGTTTTGTG
>JBAQMM010000101.1:0-3326 GCA_049302815.1 Anaerolineaceae bacterium
AAACCATTCTTTGTTCCCGCCAGTCTCTTAACCGAGCGCAGGAACTGACCGAAGGTCTCCTGTTCTTGTTTTCACAAGGATCAAGTTCATCGTCTCGATTCTATTTAGGCTTGCCAGATATGTATCGGGTCCTCGCAGAGCCCTGTAAGTCATCCATTGCATAGCATGGGTGACATGCCACACTCTTTGCAATGCGTGACTTACATGGTTTGCTTACCTATTTGGCTTGAAAATTAAGATTGCTTCACTGCGTTCGCAATGACAAAAATAGGTGTCACTCCCCAGGGGAGGCTGAGCACTCAAAACATGCGCTCGGTCAAACTTCACACTTCGCAGTGTGCCTGACCTATATGAATGACCGGTCTTTTTTGACCGCACCAAAATCACACCTCATTGGGGCACAAGCTCCGATCTCAATATGGATAAAAAAAGTAAACACCCGCTTTTTAATCGGAGATAATGGGTGTTGTGTACAGGCCGATCCCGCCTTGCCCTCAGCCGCCTTGTCCCGATTCCGACCCGCTACGCCGGATACACCGTGGCTTTCGAGCCTTTGGGTCCTTTTTCCACCTCGATCCGGGCAGGAAATTCATCCTTCAGTTCTTCAATATGCGTAATGACCAGAATCTTAGCAAAATCATGGCGCACCTGGTTGATGGCTTCAATCAACCGCTGACGCCCTTCACTATCCTGATTGCCGAAGCCCTCATCGATTACCAGCGTCTGCAGACGCGCCCCCGCCCGCATGGAAAGTACCCGCGAAAGTGCCAGCCGGATGGCAAAATTGACCCGGAAAGCCTCCCCGCCGGAAAAAGTCTCATAATCCCGTGTGGACGCCCCGTCGCTGATCAGGATATCCAGGGTTTCTTTCTTGTCATCCCGCCTGGCATCCTTATAGCTGCGCTGCGTGGCAAAGCTGACGCTCATAGTGTAGTTGGACAGGCGCAAAAGGATCTCGTTTGCCTGGGTTTCCAATTCAGGTAAAGCCTGCTCGATCAACATTGCTGGCACACCGTCCTTGCCAAAGGAGCGCTCCAGCACGCGCAGCTGCCCGATTTCAGCATTCAGGCTCTCTTTTTCCGACTTCAGCCTGCTCTTGCGCTGGCGTTGCTGTTCCAGGTTGTGCAGTTCCTGCCTAGCCCCGCCCACCTGCCGCTGGAGCAGGGCGGCATCCTCCTGCAGTTGGGCAAGTGACTGCTCGGTCACACGAATATCAGGTAAACCCACCTGCGCCACCGCCAGCCGCGCGGCAGCTTCGCTGTGTTCCTGCCGCAGGGATTCAAGCGACAGATCTTGCTTTTCCAGGTTGGCTTCCAGCTCCTTGACTGCCAGCTCAATTTGCTCCACAGTGTTTTTAGCAATGCCCAGATGGTGAAACGCGTCCTGCGCCGGCTGGGCTTGAGCGACCTGCTCACGCAGGCGGATGTGCGCAGCCCGATCATACCCCAGTTGGATTAGTTGTTCCTCAATTTGCGCCAACTGCGCGCGAACCTCCGGCAGAAACTGCTCCCCTGCCAGATCAGCTCTCACCTGTTCCAGGCGGGGTGCTTTGGTTTGTTCCCACTGCGCCTGCAGGGCTGCCAGTTGGCTGATTTGGTGGGTCAGGCGGTCATTTTCGCGGACGAGGTTCAGCAGAGAGCGTTCCTGCTTCTGGATCTCTGCCTTCTCGTCCGTTAAGGTTTGTTGCCTTTGGGTGAAAACTTCGATGAGATCCCTATTGGCACGGAATTGGTCTGCCAGGCTAGTACCCTCAGCTTGCAGTTCCGCTTCAAGGCGTTCCCGATCGTGGGCTGCCAGTGGCTGTCCACACAAGGGACAGGCAGCGCCTTCAACCTTCTCAATGCGCGTTAGCCGGTCTTTGATTTCATGTGTTTTTGTTCTCAGGCTGGAATTTTCTGCCTGTTTTTCAGCCGCCTGTGCCTGCAGGGTCAGCAGTTCATGCTCGAGCAACTCCTTGCGGTCAACCCGGGTCTGCAGGGCTGCCATTTCCTGTACCAGCTGAACCTGTTGGCTTTCCATCTCGGTCATCCTGGCGGTTTCCCGTTCGAGACCGGTCTTTTCATCCTGTAAAGATTGCAGTTCCTGGGTCAGACGCGCCCGCTGAACCTGCAGTTGGGTCTGCAGTTCCTGCATGTGAGCCTCAAATGGGTGCACCTTGTCCGCCAGTCCGTCAGCCTCGACTAGCTGAAGCCTTAAAGCCATCAGCCCGGCATAATCCGCTTCAATCTCGCCGGCGCGCGCCAGTTCCAAGCGCAATTCATCCAGCTGGTTTTGTTTGCTATCCAGGCGTTGAATGATTTCCACCTGGTCTGTCTCGGCTTTCTCCACCTGCCTGGAGAGCAGTTCCGCCATCTTCCTTTGTTCTGCGAGCCGCAGCTCTACTGCCCGTTTCTGCTCCAATTGGGATTGCGCCTCCGAAACCTGCGCGAGCCCGGCTTTCAGCTTTTCTTCCAAAAGGGCAAGCCGGGCTTTGCGTTCTGGCTCCTGGTCCAGTTCCGCCTGCACTTCCAGCAAAGCCGAATCGCGCAAACGCACCTCGTTTTGCTTCTCCCGGATCAGTTCAGCAGTGCGGTTCCGATATTGCTCCCATTGGTCCAGCCCCAAAATGCTGCCGAGGATCTTCTTACGGTCTGCCGGCTTTTGTGTGGCAAAGGAATCCGCCTTCCCCTGCAAAAAAAACGAAGCATTGATGAAGGTCTCATAGTTAAGGCGCAGGGTGCGCTCAATCAGCGCGTTGGTTTCACTGAGGGTGCGTTCCGTCAACACTTTCCAGCGTTGGCTTGGGTCGGCAGCCTGCGGATTCTGAATGAAGAATTCCGCCTGAGTGCCCTTCCCTCGTTGGATCGACCGGGAAACCCGGTAGATCTGACCCTCATAAGAAAAATCGAGCGTGACCTCCGCTTTCTGACAGGCATTATTGATGATAGCCTCATCACGTTTGCGGGCTTGCCCAAACAAAGCATAGGTGATGGCATCCAGCAGTGAGGATTTGCCGGCACCGTTCGAGCCGGAGATGCACACCAGGTCCAAACCGCTGAAGTCAATCTCGGCCGGTTCGCGATAGGAAGTGAAACCTGCCAGGGAGAGCTTAATCGGAATCATCGTCCCTAAATCCTAATGATTTGTTGGATTCTTCCATGTTCCGGATGGGCTTATCTCCGCCCAACAACTCCTTCCAGAATTTTTGGTCGTAGCGGCGCGAGCGGATCGGGATGGGCATGGGTACGCCCCACCCCAACATCAGCACTTCCTCTTTAGCCTGCAGTTTTGCCAGCATGCCGCGCAGGGCACTGCGCCCCGGCAGCCCAGAGAGCACAGCGTTGATG
>JBAQMM010000102.1:0-5613 GCA_049302815.1 Anaerolineaceae bacterium
CATCTGGGCTACTGGCGATACGCTGCATTTCTTTGTGAACGACACCTACCAGTTCAGCCAACCTGTGCGGGCCAACCTGAGCGGGGTGATGGGTTTATATGCCAAAGCAGCCGGTAACCAGGCTGTCACGGTGGTGTTTTCAGATTTGATTGTTTATCAACCTCAACCCTGAAGAAAACAGGCGAAAAGGATATAATCAAGGGAGGATATGGCGATTATCTCGTACAGACAAAAAATGATGGCACTTAAACGAGAAAAATTATTTAATACGGATGCAGATATTGTTCTTTTCGAAGGTGACACGAGAGAATTTATCAGGACAATTCCAAACAATTTTGTTCAATTAATCGTAACTTCACCGCCTTACAATATAGAAAAAGAATATGAAAATCGGACAACTCTTGATGAATACCTCAAAAGTCAATCCGATATTATCACTGAGTGTGAACGCGTACTAAAGCCTGGTGGAAGTATTTGTTGGCAGGTAGGCAACTACGTCACTAATGGTGAAATTGTTCCTTTGGATATTGTCCTTTATCCTTTCTTTGAGAAATTGAATTTAAAATTAAGAAATAGGATAGTCTGGCATTATGGTCATGGGCTACATGCTTCGAAAAGGTTTTCCGGCAGATATGAAGTAATTCTGTGGTTTACAAAACAAGATAATTACATTTTCAATTTAGATGATGTTCGTATTCCTCAGAAATATCCCAATAAAAAATACTTTAAAGGACCTAAAAAGGGAGAACTTTCTGGTAATCCTATAGGTAAAAATCCTTCAGATGTTTGGGATATTCCAAATGTCAAAGCTAATCATATCGAAAAGACTGACCACCCATGCCAATTTCCTGTTGAATTAATTGAGCGATTAGTTCTTGCACTAACAAACGCGGGTGATTGGGTGTTTGATCCTTATATGGGTGTAGCGACTACTGCGATAGCAGCTTTGATGCATAGAAGAAAAGTACTTGGTGCAGAAATTGTTCCTGAATACGTGGAAACATCGTGGAAAAGAATTGATCAACTTGAAGCAGGTAAATTGAAAATTAGACCAATGGAAA
Source organism: Anaerolineaceae bacterium (assembly GCA_049302815.1). GTDB lineage: Bacteria > Chloroflexota > Anaerolineae > Anaerolineales > Anaerolineaceae > Mesolinea. Next base: position 1,062 of record JBAQMM010000102.1, read on the forward strand.
GGCCGATCTATGAACCAGCTCAAAAGAAGTCTGTTCCACCAAAAACAATTTCAATCTGCGCCAAACAGTCCACCCAACCCACAATTTTTGAAGAAAGACCCCCGTATACAGGAGAACACAATTGAAAATAGTCTATGAGTATTCACACCTGGGTGGATCAGAAATATTACAAGTACATTATCCGGAAATTAACCAAGAAATTTTTGATGTAATAGGAAAAGTAAATCCGGATCGTTCAAAAGTAAGCAAGGAAAAAACCAAGGCAGGAAAAATCCTATGCTCACCTATCATTTTGAACAAAGATTTCACACTCCTGTTTACCCAACTTGGGTATAAAGAAATACGGGATAAGTATACGATCAGTATTCCTGAATACCCAACACAAATTTCAGGAGCATTCAAACAAGTTGATTTTGTAAAGAAAAAAGTATTAATTGAAGTTCAGTTCGGCAAGTATGCTTTCATGTTCTATGACATGGCTAAATTTCAATATTTTTTTAACGAGAACAAAGCTGATGTCGGTGTAGAAATTGTCCCCCGTCATTCATTACATAAAGAAATGTCCTCGGGTGTTTCTTATGGTGAACAGTTGGTTTATGATATTGAGCGATTAAAACGTCATTTTCCTGCTGTTCCAGTAAAAGTTATATTAGTGGACGCGGACAATGAGGTTTAACCCCCAAATACAAAATCAGCGAGCCAGGAGAGTCTTTTATGACCGAATCCCTTAAAATCGTCATCCCGATGGCAGGCCTTGGCAGCCGATTGCGCCCCCTTACCTGGAGCCGACCCAAACCGCTGGTCTCGCTGGCAGGCAAAACCGTCCTGGATCACATGCTGCACATGTTTGATACCGTTCCCAATGCGGAAGTGGCGGAATATGTCTTCATCATGTCCCCCGGGCAAAAGGAGATAATTCAGGGTCATATGCAAAAGTACCACCCGCATAGACAGGTGCATTATCTTGAGCAGCCAGAGAAAAAGGGACAATCGGACGCCCTCTGGCACGCCAGGGAGTTCTTGAACGGGCCGATTTTAGTGGTTTTCTCGGATACCTTGATTGAAAATTCCTTTGCCTTTTTGGACCACGAAAGGCTGGATGCGGTTGCCTGGGTAAAAGCGGTACCGGACCCGCGCCGCTTTGGCGTGGCAGAAGTGGATTCGGTCGGGATGGTCAGACGCCTGATCGAAAAACCCAACAACCTCAACAACAACCTGGCTGTGGTGGGCTGTTACTACTTTAAGCAGGGGCAGGCGCTGGTCCAGGCTATTGAAGAACAGATCAGGCGCAACATTTCGCTCAAGGGCGAGTATTTCCTAGTGGATGCGCTCAATGTAATGCTCGAACGCGATCTGGTCATGCGCACAGAACAGGTGCAGGTCTGGCTGGACGCCGGCACATCCGAAGCGCTCCTGGATACCAACCGTTACCTGCTCGAACACGGACGCAGCAATGTCAACCAGCCGGTCTACCAGGAGGACAATATCATCATGCCGCCTGTGTTCATTCACCCGAATGCGCGGGTCAATACCTCCATCATCGGTCCTTATGCCTCCATCGGAGCAGGCGCTGTCATTCAAAGCAGCATCATCCGTGATTCCATTCTCAGCCCAGGGGCTCATATTACCAACACTCACCTGGAAGGTTCAATCCTTGGGCATGATGTAGTCATCAATGGGATGATGGGCAAGTTCAACCTGGGAGATAATTCCTGGGCTAATTGGTAATTGTCCCGGAAAACAGTCACAACACTATTATTCATTCAAAGGAGCAAATTTATGGCAAAAGAAGTGCTGGCAAGACGTGTGGTGGACCTTAAACCTTCAGGGATACGCAAATTTTTTGACATCGCCGCAACTATGGATGACGTGATCTCCCTAGGCATTGGCGAACCGGACTTTGCCACACCCAAGCCGATCATCCAGGCGGGGATTGCCTCCCTGGAGCGGGGCGACACCCATTACACATCCAACCATGGGATTATGGCATTGCGCCAGGCAGTTGCTGATCATCTTGCCCAACTTTACCGGGTTTCCTACAACCCTGCGGACGAAATTGTCATGACGGTTGGGGTATCCGAAGCCCTCTATCTGACCTTCACTGCCATCCTTGAACCCGGGGACGAGGTGATCATCCCTACACCGTGCTTTGTCTCATACCAGGCGGAGGTACAGTTGGCTGGCGGCGTCGCGGTGGAAGTGCCAACATTCATGGAGGATGACTTTGAACCCCGCCCTGAATTGATCGAACAAGCTATCACGCCCCGCACCAGGGCGATCTTCATTGGTTACCCCAACAACCCGACCGGCGCAGTTGCCAGCCGTAAAACCCTGCTCAAGATTGCCAAAATTGCTGAAAAACACGATCTGCTTGTCATCTCGGATGAGATTTACGACCGGCTCGTTTACAACTTTGAACATGTTTGTTTCGCGTCCCTGCCAGGGATGTGGCAGCGCACCATTCTGTTGGGGGGCTTCTCCAAAGCCTACGCCATGACCGGCTGGCGCATCGGCTACGTGGCAGCGCCCGTGGAGATTTCTAGGGGGCTGGTGCGCATCCACCAATATTCGGTCATGTCCGCCCCAACCATCTCGCAATATGCCGCGCTTGAAGCGTTACGCATAGGTGAACCTTATGTCCAGGAGATGGTGGCGGAGTATGACCGCCGACGCAAGTTGATCGTGAGCGGTTTGAACAGCATTGGCCTGCAAACCTGTGAACCCAGGGGAGCTTTTTATGCCTTCCCCAACATTACCTCCAGCGGGATGGATGACGAAGCTTTCGCGGAAAACCTGTTGAAGGAAGAACATGTGGCGGTCGTGCCAGGCCGCTCATTTGGAGATGCCGGCGCCGGTTTCGTGCGCTGCTCCTATGCCACCGAGTATGCGCAGATTGAAATCGCGCTTGAGCGCATGCAGGGCTTTTTGAAGCGACATGCCTGAGTGTGACGGATTGATCACAAGGATAAATTTTCCCATACAAAAGCAGTATGGGAGCGCGGGTGCCGGGAGACTTACCTTCCGGCACTTTTTTATGCACATCCACATCCTCTCATGGTGACTGCATAGTGCCCGCATCAGAAGAGTACAGGGGGCAATCTCGGGAATAAGCCGGGTGCACCCTGTTTTTGAGCAAAACTGTTAATGGTCTGGTGAGATGCCCGGCTTGCGTGCATTGGTGCAATCAAAAGAGGATAGTACCCTACAAACTGACCATCCTAAACTCAATGATCAGCCATATAAAAGCCTGGAACCCACAACTTGCATGTCCTAATAAAATGGCTCTCATTGCTTGACTTTTATCACAGTTGCTACGCAACCATCTTTTTTCACGACGATGGCTTGCTGGAAAAACCTCTCTCCGGGATCACTCAAAACAAAACTTTTTGGACTACTCTTTTGTCTCTCTCGCTGCGCTCATTCGACAGACTAAAGTCCATAACTGGATAGGTTCCCGGTGGGAGCTTATCCGCCTGAGAAGTAATGAAAATATGGTGTGCCCGTAACCAAATTCTGAATAGCGGGCGGTTTGCAGCCCAAAAAAGGCTGGATTCCATCGTTTTCAAGACAGGGCTTGATACCAAAGACCTGCCACTTTCCGATTGCGTTTTTCGAGTGTCAGGGTAAGTTCCTGGATTTTAGTTAACACCTCTGCGCGCCTCCAGCCCTTCGTGCTGATGATTTCTTCGACCACACTTTGAATGTCCGGGCTCAGCGAGGTCTGCGAAAGCATGTCCACCAGGTGCCAGGGTGAGTGCGCCTTGCGCAGGCTGTCCATGGTGATCAGTTCCAGCCGCCGGAGCGCCTCCCGCATCATGCGTTGACCGGTTTCGGGGTTGCTGGATTCAATATAGATACGGTTAATCGGTTCTGTTCCGGAGGCGCGCACGCGTAGATAATGGTGATCATCTCCGCCATCATCTTGCAGCTGCATCTCCACCAGTTCGTAGCGTATACCGCCCAGGTAGGTGATCTTTAGCCCAGCTATGCGCAGGTCATCCACTTTGGTGTGCAGCGCCAGGTCGAGGTAGTAATCAATGAAGGCTTCCTTGGCTTCCAGGGGGGCGTCCACATCGGCGCGTCCGGCATGGGAGGTCGGATCAGTGGAGGTTCCAAAAGTCTCCCACAAGCCCGGCATCTGCACAGTTTCTTCCCAAATTTCCTTCAATGTGCAAAGCGGATTCTCCTCCCTTGTACCGTAATATGCCAGCATGTCCATAACCAGCAAATTTGCCCAGGGACCGTCCTTGTCGGTGACGTGGCCCCGAGAGGTAAGCCCTGAAGATTCCTCGCCGCCGATTAGAATGCGGTCCCGCCAGTCTTCAGGCAGTACCTTCAGGTTGCTGTAAGATGCGTCTGTCCGGCGGATCTCCTCGATATATTTGATCCCCACCGGCACCAGGAAGGCATGCTTGAGCGCCCGTGATGATATCTCTCCCACCCGGCACTTGTAAATGCGCTGACCAACGTAACCAGGCAGCGCACCCGGGGCTGGTTTGTTGGCATCATTATTGGGGATCATGCCGGCCAGCGGCTCGATCAGGGGTGAGCC
>JBAQMM010000103.1:0-15115 GCA_049302815.1 Anaerolineaceae bacterium
CGTGGCGGTAGCAGTCGGTGGCACATTTGTGGCTGTGGGCGGCACGCTTGTCGCGGTAGGGACAGGTGAAGTGGCGGTATTGGTATTAACCACCAGACTGGTGGGAGTCACAGCCATTTGCGTCTCCACGGCTATGCGGGTTAGGGTTGCCTGGGCAAACAGCCCGGCCTGGGTTTGAATGACTTCCGCTGAGAGGGTCGGCTGGCTGAAGCAGCCGCTCAGCAGTGCCAAACTGATCAGAACACCCAGCAGTGTAAGGCCCTTGTGTTTTTTCATAATCACCTCACTTTTTCGTAATATCTATTCATGATAGTTGCAAGAAATTCGCCAGCAAAGCTACTAACCTTACATTTAATCTACTTTCAGTCCCTGAACCATGCTCGTCGAGAATGAGGGTAAGGTTTCTACTGAAAAAGGGCACAGGGTTTGAGTGCGCAGCCTCCTCTCTGCTTGCGTCCATACCTCTTTTGTATGGGTGGGACCGCAGATATCCATCATCTCAGGGCGCAACCTTCTTTTTGATTGCTCCATTACCCGGCCTGAACATCTCTTTGTTCGCGCTGGTCTCCTGGTTTCCATTACTAAATTTCATAGGGTGCGCTTTTCCTTTGAGCACACCATTACCGAACAAACCTTCTCGTTGGTGTGTACAAAAACGGTGCACGTCCTATGGGCTATTTACCGCGCCGGCATCCAACCTCACAGGGTGCGGTCAGACGGTGTGAACCTGCCTCTTCTTATCTTTGGTAGGTCAATCCTGATTTGATCGCACCGAACAAATTTCCACATTGTAGCCTTTTTCACCTAGGAAACCCTCGACGCCGAACAGAAAACCGACGCCTTTTTGTCCTAAGTATGTCCCCATATCGACCATACTGGTCACTCTGTTCTACTCGCATTCCTTTTATTCCCCCCGTAATGCCTCAAAATAAATACAACCTGAGGCTTAGTACTTATCAGACTTGTGCCCGATGTGCTTTGCCGCCTCTTTCCGTATATTTACAGGAAATACTCCGAAACGAGGTTATATGGAAAATAAAAAAATCTTAGAGGTACAAAACGTCTCGCGGGATCTTTCGAATGGCGAAAAAGTATTCCCCATCCTGCATAATATTAATTTTTCGGTTTACCAGGGCGAATGGGTCACCCTGTTAGGACCTTCTGGTTCTGGTAAAACCACGCTTTTAGGCATTATGGCCGGTATCGACCGCCCGACTCGCGGCAAGGTCATTTTAGATGGACAGGAAATCAGTGCTCTCAAAGAGGGAAAACTTGCCCGCCTGCGAAATGTGAAGATCGGAATCGTGTTTCAATCGTTTTTTTTGATCACGAGCATGACCGCGTTGGAAAACGTGGCTGCTCCATTATTCATCCGTTCAGATCGCAAACACTGTTTCGAACGAGCTTCCGAAATGCTTTCTAGGGTCGGCTTGGCTCACCGGCTTGGTAATTTACCGCACCAACTCTCAGGTGGCGAGCAGCAACGAGTGGCAATTGCACGTGCTTTGGTAACACAGCCGAGTATTCTCTATGCTGATGAACCGACCGGTAACCTGGATAGTACCACCGGTCAACAGGTGTTGGACTTGATGAACGAATTGCGCAAAACCATGCATCTGACCTTGATAATGGTGACACATGACCAACATATTGCACACATGGCGGACCGCCAACTGCTTTTGTATGATGGGCGCTTGCTGGATAATACCCAAAAAGTGGATCAGTCAATCCCATTGTCTACCAGTTCGCTGAGGATGTAACCATGGCAAGCAAATTAACTTTCTTCATTCACACAGCCGTCAACAATCTGAAGCGGGGTGGTCAGCGCGTGTTTGTAGCTATTTTGTGCGTGGCTTTTGGTGTCATGTCTCTGGTAGCAATGACCACTATTTCGAGCTCGTTTGAAAAATCCTTCGTGGTGGATCCAACTCTTCTGATAGGTGCAGACATCAGTTCAGACCGAACTTATGAGCCTTATATTCTGCCCGAGGAAATTGCCAAAGTCGAGCAACTCAAGTCTGATCATGTGCTAAAAGATTATACTCTGATCGCTTATTCTTCAACATTAGCATTTCAGACTGAAGCCTCTGATGAATGGCGATACCCCAGTGCTGGTTTGGGTGTAGATTTGCAAAAGTACCCGCTAATTGGTTCATTAGAAATGGAAGGGGATAATGCCGACAACGCGATTCAAAGCCTGGGCAAGCCTGACTCTATCTTGCTGACCATTGATTTGGCTAAAAACAATGACCTTAAGGTCGGGGACGTCATCACCATCAGCGATTTGACTGTTGGTGTGCCGGTAAAGTTGGAAATTGTTGGGATACTACTGGACACACCCAATCACCAGGGTGACAAACTCTATTATTCCTACGAAGTGGCTGAAAAACTGGCCAATGGCAAACCAAATTTCAACACACTACTCTCAACTTCGGATGATCCGGTGGCTGCCGCAAAAACGCTTAAAAATCTGGGGTGGTCTGCCTATGAAGCTGAAGTAATGGCTGAGCAGGATAAAGATTCCCGACAAATGATCACCCTGATGTTGAATGGAGCAGGGGTGATGGGGCTTTTGGTTGGTGGAATCGGTATTGCTAATACCATGCAAGTTTTGATCAGTCGCCGTCAAAATGAAATAGCTATCTGGAAGATGCTGGGGTATGAAAATCGGGAAGTCAGTACACTATTCGCTGTTGAAGCTGGATTGATTGGACTGGCAGGCAGTATCCCCGGAGCTATTATAGGCACACTCTTATCTAAATCTCTAACAGTTGTATTCTCGAAAACTTCCACAGTGTTGGTGAACTGGCATTTAAACCCGACCATCTCCATTTCCGCTATTCTGATTGGGGTTCTCACGACCGTCATATTTGCCTTATGGGCTATTCTAAAAGCACAAGACGTCACCCCGATCACTTTGCTCAGAAGAGAGCCCAGCGTAACATCTACAGGACAGGTTCTGAAGACAATTGGACTGTTCATGCTCCTCACAATTCCTTTCTTGCTTATCACCACTTATATCATGGGCTCACCAAAGCAAGCGTTAATCGTACTGGCTGCAGCAATAATCTGCATGCTGGTCCTCGGTTTTGTTCTGAGAGCAGCGCTATGGCTCATTACATCCATACTCCCGTATAAGGCCTTTCCAATCCTCAACATGGCGAGAAAGAACTTACGAAGGAATGGGCTGACACCCATTTTTGCTGGAGTGGCACTCTTCATCGGCGTGGTGACCATGTTGTTTGCCTCCATCACCACCCAAAGCGCACAACCATTAGTTTTGAATGAAGGTGATACCTGGCAGGGCAGCAACGTTGTTATACTTGCGCCGGCAGAAGAAGAAGCCTCCATTAAGGGCGCTGTGGCTAAGATTCCAACCGAAGAAGCATCTATAGGCTACCAAACTGTAGTCAAATCGATCCACCAGGTGGGCAATCAAGAGAACAAAGTCTACCCCTTGCTGGTTGGTCGCGAACAGCTGGAGGAGTACCAGGTGACCGAAACTGAGTTTGGCGTGGAAGATGGTGCCTATGTCTCCATTCATTCATCGCTTAATCAGGGGGATAGTGTCGAAATTGCGTTCATGGACGGCTCCACCAAGACCGTGCCGATCGTGGGGGTTTACGAGGTGGATTCTGGCCGTCTCTTCCAGACAAACACCGGATTGTTGATGACCTCAGAACTCAGTAAGCAATTAACAACACCAGACCAGCTGCAATATTTCCTGAAGGTCAAGCCTGAAACATTGGCAAGGCTGTCACAAGAATTGGGTGCAATTGACTCCCAGGCGATGGTGCTAAACCTGGTTGCCAGAGCAGCCCGCTTTGCCCAGTCGTATAAAAATCTATATGTCCTCGCTGTCAGCATGGCAGCTCTGTCCTTTTTAGCAGGCTTACTGTTGATAGCCAACTCAGTCAGTTTGTCGACTCTGAATCGCCGTTACGAAATTGGTGTGCTCAAGTGTGTGGGCTATTCCAACGGGAATATTCTATCAAATTTGATGTTAGAATTCGTCCTGATCGCAGTAGCAGCTTTTCTCTGCGGTTTGATTGCTGTTGAAGGATTCGTCTTGATAGTTGGTATGCAATTTCCCATGGCAAAAGCTATACTGGCTTTCACCCCCCGGACAATTGGTTTGGTTGGGTTGGCATTGCTTACCCTTACTGTGCTCTCTGTCTTGCTGGTGGCTTGGAAGCCCATTCAGGTCTCTCCATTAGTTGTTCTATCGGATGGGGAGTAGTGGTTGTGTTTCGGTTCCCTAAAGGTTTACGGGGCAAACTAACACTTTCCTATACGTTGGTGACTGTATTGGGGTTCTTGTTAGCCGAAGTGGTCCTTATGGTTGGGTATCTGCTGGTCTACAATTATGGTCGGCTGAATGAAAGAGATTACCTCCACGATATTATTTATACGCTCGGTCCTCAGGCAGACGACTACTTTGAAAATGGGAGGATTGATCAGCCAGGCTTGCAAGCCTGGCTGGATAGTCTGGCAACCGAAGGATATGCCAGCCTGCCTCCCAGTGATTCTTGGGACTCAGAGGCTGCAAAGATAGTGGAGTCCAAAAATATGGTGGTGCTTTCACCAGATGGATTGATTCTAGCAGTCGCCCAGGATCAGAGTAGTTTGAAAGTTGGTGAAGCTTACACTTCTACTGAAGGCTCAAACGAAGAACAGATCATCGAGCGCGCACATGAAGAGCCAATGCCCTCCCCGTTATCTCTGACCCTGGTAAACGATCAAAATCAGATTCGCCTGGCAATGCCAATCCCTCCGACAGCAGAAGGCGATGCTCTTAACGCAATCCTGCTCCTGACAGTTAATTCCCCACAAGCCAAGAATCTTGGGGACCTGTTACCTTTCACTTCATGGCTACCATTCACGGCAATACTTCTACTTTTCGCAGTGGCGCCATTTGGTACCTTGTTCGGCAGTATAGCTGCTGGTGGCTTCACAAAAAGGTTGAAACGGCTGAGTCAGTCCGCCGATTCTTGGGCGGAAGGGAATTTTGAAGATCAGCCAATAGACCCTTCCGGAGATGAGATTGGGGCGCTTACCCGCAAGTTGCGCAGTATGGCAGAACGCATCCAGACCCTGATGCAGGGGCAGCAGCAGTTTGCTACATTAGAAGAACGCAACCGGCTTGCGCGTGAACTACACGACACCATCAAGCAGCAAAACTTTGCCACACTAATGCAAGTGCGCGCCGCGCAAAACTTGATAACAACGGACCCAGCCGCGGCCCAGGCAAATCTCCAGGAAGCTGAAAGGTTGATCAAAACTTCCCAGGAGGAATTGGGCGTGTTAATCAACGAACTCCGTCCCGCTGAATTGGAAGGCGTCGGGTTGGCTGACGCGCTGCGGAAATTCTGCAGTGAATGGAGTGAGCACAATAAAATTCCGGTCTCGGTACAGGTCTCCAACAAGCAAAATATCGGATTGGACCATGAGCAGGCGCTCTATCGCGTTGCCCAAGAATCTTTCTCCAACATTGCCAGACACAGCCAAGCCAGCCAGGCACAATTGGTTTTGGAATATGCACCCAATGCCGTTACCATGCGGATCAGCGATAACGGCATTGGCTTTGATTCTCAGAAGCAAGCCCAATCCGGTTATGGTCTGAGGAACATGCAGGAGCGTATTGAACAGATCGCTGGAAGGTTTGAAATATCGAGCAAGCCTGATGGTGGAACAGAGATCAGGGTAATCATTCCCCGTCCACCTGTAGTAGAAGAAATGAGTTAGCAATGGAAATTGAGAGGATTCGGGTGGTAGTGACTGATGATCACGCCATGGTGCGGATAGGCTTAAAAGCTTACTTCGCAACTTTGTCGGATATTGAAGTGGTTGGTGAGGCTGCCAACGGATTGGAGGCAGTGGAACTGGTCAAAACACTATGTCCGGATATCGTTCTGATGGACCTGCTGATGCCAGGTATTGACGGGGTTGAAACCACTAGGCAAATCAAAGCTATCAGCCCGGCTACTGAGGTGATCGTACTTACCTCCTATCATGATGACGAAAACATTTTCCCTGCCATTCGGGCAGGCGCACTCTCTTATCTGCTCAAGGATGTAGACCCAGATGAGCTTGCCACAGCTATTCGCAGGGCACATGCCCATGAGGCAGTGCTTCACCCAAGAGTAGCTGCCAGGTTGGTGAAGGAATTACATAGCAGTGAAATCGGTCAAAATCCCAACCCTTTCCACGAACTAACTGACCGTGAGTTGGAGGTTTTGGCTCAAGTAGCATCCGGAAAGTCCAATCAGGAGATCGCAAATATCTTGTTTATCAGTGAGAAGACGGTCAAGACCCACATCACCAACATTCTGGGAAAGCTTCATCTGGCTGACCGCACACAAGCTGCTGTACTGGCATGGCAGTCGGGTGTGGTGAGGCGAAACCTGGATGACAATGCCTAGCTGCTTTGTCTGCTCATTTTGGTTTGGCGCTAAACATAAAAAAGAATTTGCTTTCATAAAACCCCACCAGTGCGAGATAAATTCATTGTTCTTATTGTCAGCTCAAGATATATAGCGGGGATTAGAAATTGATGACCCCAGATCAGGCCGGGCATGGTTATACTGGATATTCCTCCTCGTTTGTTGAAACGTATTGCCTAAAAAAGAAGGTTACCGAAGGATCTATAACAATTCACCACCCAAGAAATTCACCACCCAAGAAACATTCCTCCCATTTCCCTATGCTATAATAATTAGTCGCTGCATTAACGGGGAAAACCCCAAGAGCGCAAATAATACAAGGAAACACCTGTTTATGTTTAAAAAACTTTCCAACATCTTCACCGGCGACCCTCATAAGAAAAAGATCGAAAAATTTGTCACGGTGGTTGATCAAATCAATGCCCTCGAACCTGACTTTGAGAGCCTATCTGCCACTGGGCTGACCGCTAAGACCGACGAGTTCCGCACACGTCTCTCCAAAGGCGAAACCCTGGACCAGCTTCTGCCCGAAGCCTTCGCTGCCGTACGAGAAGCCAGCAAGCGCACCCTGGGTATGCGCCACTATGATGTGCAGTTGATCTGCGGCATCAACCTACACCAGGGCAGCATCTCCGAGCTGCGCACGGGTGAAGGCAAGACCCTGGCAGCCACTCTACCGCTTTACCTGAATGCTCTGGAGGGCAAAGGTGCACACCTGATCACGGTCAACGACTACCTGGCACGCCGCGATGGCCGCTGGATGGGCGCGATTTACCACCTCCTGGGTTTAAGTGTCGGTGTCCTGCAAATGTCCGGCACGGCCGAAGGTAATCAGCTGGCATATCTCTACGACCCGAATGAGCACTCCCTGCGCGAAGAAACCAACCTGCTGTGCCCCGTTAAACGCGTGGACGCCTACAAAGCGGATATCACCTACGGCACTAACAGCGAATTTGGTTTCGATTACCTGCGGGACAACATTACCATGTCCTGGGATCAGCGCGTGCAGCGCGGGCACCACTACGCCATCATCGACGAAGTTGACAACATCCTGATCGATGAAGCCCGCACCCCTTTGATTATCTCCGGTCCCTCGCATGAAGACTCTGATAATTACATCCACATGGCACAGATCGCCAAAGCCCTCATCCCGGAAGATTATGAAGTGGATGAGAAAGACCGCACCGTCACCATGACCGAGGTGGGTATTGCCCACGTGGAAGAACTGCTGGGTCAACAGCTAAGCGACCCGGAGCGCCCGGAAGACGTCACCCCCGAGCAGGCTCGCATCATGGGTTTCCTTGAACAAAGCCTGCGGGCACAGTTCCTGTTCCACCGCAACAAGGAATATATCGTCCAGGGCGGCGAGGTCATTATCGTGGATGAGTTCACCGGGCGTATGATGCCCGGGCGGCGCTGGTCGGATGGGCTGCACCAGGCCATTGAAGCCAAGGAAGGCGTCAAGGTGCAGGCTGAGAACATCACCCACGCTACCATCACGATCCAGAACTACTTCCGCATGTACGAGAAACTGGCGGGTATGACCGGTACTGCCCTAACCGAACAGGAAGAATTCTTCCGCATTTACAAGCTGGACGTCCTTGCCATCCCTACCAACCTGGAATATCGCGCGCTGCGCGCCAACTCAGGGCTGGTTGAGGAGGAAACCCGTGATGAAGAGGGGTATAAGTACACCTATTACGCCAACCCGGCTGATCCTGCTAAAAAACCGCTTTACTACAAGCGCAAGGATTACCCAGACGTGATCTACCGCACCACCGAAGGCAAGCTACGCGCCATTATCCTGGAGATCATCCGTTTTCATGTGATCGGGCGGCCGCAGCTGGTGGGTACTACCTCGGTGGAAAGCTCAGAACGGCTATCTGAAAGGCTTTCGCCCGAGTCAGTGCGGCGTCTGCTCCAAACCGTCCTGATCCGCCAGGCCTGGCAAGCCAAGAACAAAATCAAAGACGATGACTACGTTGCCGCCCCAGAATTGGCTATGCTTAACGAGCCTTTGACCAAGCTGCGCATGCCTGAATTACGTAAACTTGGCAGCCAGTACGGGTTGGAATCCCTTGACCTGGCGGATGAAAGCAACCGACCGCTGCTTCTGAAAGCTTTGAACCTGACCGAGCAGGATTGGCCCCGCCTTCAGCCGCTCTTTGATGCCGGCGTGCCCCACCAGGTCTTGAACGCGCGCAAGCACACCGAAGAATCTTTGATCATCGCCGGTGCCGGCGCCTATGGCGCGGTTACTATTGCCACCAACATGGCTGGCCGTGGTGTCGATATCAAACTGGGAGGTGAGATCCCGGAGAGCCTGTTGGCGCAGGTCAATCAGGTTCTGGCAAGCGTTGGTGGGGTAAACCCCTACAACATGACCATGGATCAGCGTCTGGAAGCGATCCAGTCCCTCAATGGCGCTTTGGATGAAGACCAAAAAGTTGTGGTTCAAAGTTTCCTTACCGATATGGGGAACATGGAAAAGGTGCGCGAACTGGGCGGTCTGCATGTGATTGGCTCAGAACGCCACGAAGCGCGCCGTATCGACAACCAGCTGCGCGGTCGTGCTGCCCGTCAGGGCGACCCCGGTTCCTCGCGTTTCTTCCTGTCCCTGGATGATGATCTGATGCGCCTGTTTGGCGGCGGTCAGGTGGAAGCGCTGCTGGCACGGTTTAAGGTAGACGAAAATGTGCCAATTGAAGCCAACCTGATCGGAAGAGTGGTGGAGCAATCCCAGACCCGCGTGGAAGGCTCCAACTTTGACGTGCGCAAGCATTTGCTCGAATATGACGATGTGCTCAATGCCCAGCGCCAGCGTATCTATGCCCAACGGGACCTGATTTTTAACAAGGGCGACCTGCGGGAAGACGTGACAGAAATGCTGCACACCGAGATCGGTTCAAGGGTAAAGTCCGGCCTGGAAGATCCGGAGGGTCCTTGGAAATTACTGGCATATCTTGAAGAGATTCAGCCTAGCATGAACACCCCTTGGGTAATTTATCCTTCCTACACCTTCAGGTTGGCGTTGGGCCAGATCGGGGAGCCGGCAGATGAAGCAGAACTGACCGAAATCATCATAGGTCTCGCCAAAGATGCGGTGGAAGCCGAGCATGTGCACCTGCTAACCGGAATGAATGCTTTGTTGGACAAGTCTGAACAAATCCTCAAAGAGCAAATGGCTGAACGCAGCGATGCCCTGGATACTTATCTGGAAAACTTTGATTCCAGCGAGCCGCATGACCTGCAGGCGGAACTGACCGTGCTTATTCAGGTTCAACTCCGGCTGGCACCAGCCCAACAGAAAACCCTGATGGAAGACCCGCTGAGCATGAAAGCACCCCTGCAAAATGCCCTCAAGACCGGTCTGACATTAAATATTGTGCGCCGAACCCTGTTGACGATGGAACGCAGGTTCAACGAAACCTGGCCGCTCAAGGCAACCGATCTTGCCACCCAACCCTGGCCGGAAATCCGTAGACAAATCCTGGATCAGGTGAATGCCATGATCGAGCGGCGCTCACAGCGCCTACTCGGCCCGGATGGCGAAATTGTGCGCGACCTGGCTGCCAACCAGGATCACCTGACCCTGGCTTTGGACGATGAAGATGAGCGCCTGCGCCTGCTGCAGTTGACCACCCAGGGAACCCGGGTCACCTTCGACAGTAAATCACATCGCCGTCAACTGACCTCCAACCTGCGCATGACCTACATTTTCTCGATGGCGCAGCAGCTGGAGAAAAAGAATTACCCGCAGGTGACCGAGCAGGTTTCAGCCCACCTGGAAGAAGCCCAGTTGGAATTCCTGACCATTTTTGGCAATGCCGAATGGCTACACCTGCAAAACAACAACTTCACCCTGTCCTCTCTTCCGGAAAAATCCCGCGCCATGCTGATGGAACATCTTGGTCAGGAGCAATTTGACGCGGTCGCGTTAACCCCCCTGGCTGAAATTCCTGAGGAAATCAAATCACCGGTAGTGTCAGACCTTGGAAAAATCGCTCAAAACCGCATCTACCGCCAGTTGCTGCTGGGAACCATCACCGACAGCTGGGTGGATTATCTGACCCGCATGGAAGCCCTGCGGATTTCCATCACCATGGAATCGTACGCCCAACGCGACCCGCTGGTGCAGTACAAGTCCCAAGCCAGCACCATGTTCACCGAACTGCTCTCCGAGGTGCGCCAGACGGTTATCAGCAAGATGTTCCGCTACCGGCCGACCCTTCCGGCAGAATATCAGAATGGCTTGCGCGGTGCCGGCTCCGCTCCCGCTGAGATCGCCCAACCTGGAATGCCGCTTAGGCAAACTGCCAACCTATCCAGCAGCAAACACAAACGCAGAAAACGGCACTAAACTTTTTGGAGATCGTATGCATATCCTTGTAACCAATGATGATGGAGTTACCGCACCAGGGTTATTGGCGCTCGTGCAGGCTTTACGCAAACTGGATGCGAAGGTGAGCGTGCTGGCGCCTGACCACAACTGGTCTGCTGGGGGGCATGTCAAAACCATGCACCGTCCGCTGCGGCTCTCACCCACCCAGTTGGCAGATGGCACGCCAGCCTGGAAATCCGATGGAGCACCTTCGGATTGTGTCGCGCTGGCAATGATGGGAGCCCTGGACCAGCAGTTTGATGTGGTCGTCTCCGGCATCAATCCCAATGCCAACATCGGGCTGGACGTGACCTACTCCGGCACAGTAACCGCCGCCATGGAAGCCTCGATTTGGGCAAAACCAGGTATTGCCGTTTCGTTGGACGCCCCCGAACATCCTACAGAACCATTGGATTACCTTTCCGCCGCAGAGATTGCTGCCCGCCTGACCTGGAAACTGCTTTCCATGGGAAATGGCAATCTCCCCGCACCCATTTATAACATCAACATTCCCTATCGACCGGAAGGCGACTATGCCGGCGTGATGGTCACCCGCCAGGGTGTACGCATCTACCGGGATCAACTGGTTAAACGCCTTGATCCCCGTGGGCGCCCCTATTACTGGATCGGTGGAGAAGCCCCCACTGGTAAGTTGGAGAATGGCACTGACTTCGGTATGCTCCAGCAGGGTTATGTCTCAGTCACGCCCCTGCAGCTCGACCTGACAGATTACCAGCGAAGAGAAAATTTGGAAGGGATAGGCTTGGACGATCTCTAAAAGATCTTGATCTTCTCCTCTTTTTCCTCGTGAGAATATGGCAGTCGCAAATAACCTGGCGTTATTAACAATTTGAAGCTCCCTTACCTGCCCCCGGGAAAATTTAAGCTGGAATGACCTGGACCTGGGGCTTCTTTTTGGTGGAGTCAATTATCCCTTTAATAACCAGCACAACCACACCCAGGTAGATCAATGCCAGGTACTTATTATCCACCCATGGACCAAAAGCAAACAGGTACGTGACATACCCGCTGGCGTTGATGAACCAGACCAGGATTGGGATATAAGGTTTATCCTTATGTGCGAAAAGATAGATTACACCGAGTACATCGGCTGCAAACATATAGCGTTCATGCATAGCTGGCAGCAGGTAAGCGCAAATCATTACCGAGACAAAAGCCAGATCCACCAACAATTTCGCGTCAATCTCCAACTTGTCCTTGGACAATAGGTAGAAAAACACCAAAGCAAGGACAACAATGGTCATGATGATCCCAGCTTTACTAAAAAGTTCGTAATTATTGGGCAGCAGATTATAGATATTGCCAAAATTAAGCACGGTGGACTTATACTCCCCAACCTGGGTGGAATAGGCAGTAAAAATGTCCGATAATGGCTTTCCGAGAAACAGGGCGGGAATATAGACTACAAAATACACTACTGGTATCCACAGAAAGTTGAGAATACTAAATTTTTTGGTCTTCAGGTATAGGAACAAAAAGAGTGGCAATACAAAAACCGCTTGTAGTTTCAAGGAAAACGCCATGCCATACATAATAAAAGCGGGCGAATACTTTTCTTCACTGAAACAATACAGGGCGATAATAACAAAGGTCGTATAGAGTATATCCCGTTGCCCCCAGGCAGCGCTGTTCATTATAATGGTGGGAACAAACAGGGTTACGGCGTAAGCCAAGTAAGGAACGATACTTTGCTTTGTGTAGGAACCGATTTTCTTCACAAACAAGCCGACAAAAAATGCAGAGACAAAGTCAAAGATGACAGAAATGACTTTGATTTTAGCAAGATAAGAAGCTGGCAAATAGGTAAGAAAAGCAAGAATGTACTGGTAAGTAATCGGGTAATCATTTGCCGGTGGATTTTTTGCCAGAGCCAGGAAACCCCCATGGCTTTCAGCGTATTCACACCAGGGGATGAGGTGAAGAACCAGATCCCCGGAGGTATACCCTCTGAAACTGTTCCTGATCCATAAAGCCAGGATGGTAATAATGATTGCAAAAATCTGGTTTCGATATTTCGTCACGAAATCAAGAATGGTCTTGTCCAATTTTGTTGAGTTAATTTCCAGTTTCATTTTGTGCCCTCGAGAAGTAGATCATCACCAATTTAGCCATCTTTTTGAAAAGGCGTGCGGCATAATAGAACACGGGGATCACCGGCACTGCGCCGGATTAAAATATTCCTGGCAAACATCATCCCGGACATAGATTAGGCCGGTATCATTGCGATATATGAGGTAGTAACCTTCGATGGTGCCATTATCGGCATCCCGGTAGAACTGCTGGTTGAGAGCAAATTGGTCTGGGTCAATGCCAGTGACGCCTGGATTTAAATAATCTCGGATGCGCTGCTCCAGGAGCAGCAAGATCTGGAAATCCCTTTCTTGAATATACTGATAATCGAGCAGGTCATAGGATGTCTCTGTCACCCATCCCGTTGTTTCAGGCAGGTAAAGCCGGTAATCATAATACACATGCATCTCATTCGGAAATACAGATTCAAGTTGTTCAAGTGTTTGATCATAAAAGTCAATACGTGAATTGTTTTCTTTCCGATGCGTTTGGTCAGTTGCCATTTGAATGGATTGAGTGAAAAATAGAGCAAACTGCACCCCAACGATGAGCCAGACAAGCATCCTCCCCACCCACTGCCACCGTTTCCAATGAAGGTCTTTCCAGCTCTCTGGCAAAAGCAGGACCAGGTTGGAAATGAGTGGAACTGCCACTGGCAGCCAATACTGATATTTGAAGTGAACGAAAAACAGCAGGTAACTGGTCAGTGGGATAAACCAGGCCAGGGTCAGGGCAGGCAGAAAGCGATCTTTGCTTTTCACCACGCTCCAGATAGCCACGCCCAGCGCGGTTAAAAGGAAAATCGCTTCACCATAATACTCGTGCATGAGAGGCCAGGTGGCGGCAATTCCCTTGGCATATAGCACTCCATACCCCTGGGAGAGCAAATCAGCTTGTTTTTTAGCCACATTGAAATATTCAATTCTTCCCCATTTTGAAAGAAGAAATGGGTTTGAAATGACAAACGCCCCAGCCATCACCAGGATAAACAGTAGGGAGACCCAGATGGTTTTCTTCCAGGTCAGTTTCTTCTCCACCAGCCCCCAGATCAAGCTCATTCCTACTGCCAGGAAGAAGAAAGCTCCCACCAATTTTGTGGCAGTCAAGACTCCGCAGAGGGCTCCCGCGATGAGAAACCCTTTTCCAAAAGCCCGGTTATCCTTCCAGAGGAAATAAATCACGAGTACTGAAAGCAGCAGGACCAGTCCATCCGGATGTAGCCAGAAGCCATTACGCACGACCGCAGGGATCGAAAGCAGGAATAAGAACAAAACGACTGAGCGGTAGGTACGAAACCCATCCTGCATATAAACCAGGATTAGCAGGGCGATCAACATGGGCAGGACGCTGATCATCTGGCGCAAAACCAACATTACCAGGGGTACGTTGTCAGCCTGATTTAACCATTGAAGCGGAAATAAAACCACCGCAGAAGACGCAAAAAAAGGAAAGCCATAGTAATAATATCTATAAAAAATAAATTGGTAAACAAATTGTTTTATAGTTTCTTTTGGTGCGATCATATTCAGCAGGACAGGGACGATTGCCCCTTCATCTGGTTCAAACATGGAAACCATCGCTAAGTTTTCAGATGCCTTTGAATTGGGAATGCTGAACAGAAAGAATGCAAGGATCGCGATCAATATCAAAAGCAGTAGTATGCTCTTCTTTGGCTTTTGCATGAGAAGATTATAACAAACCTGGGTTGAATCGCCGTTTCTGCTTGAAAGAAACCATGTGAAACGTCCCACGCCCCGCTGAAAGCCTCGCCGCAAGTGGTCATGTCCCCTGGTTCCCTTGATCGACTCTGGTCTTTATATTATGGGGCGACCCTGATAGCGACCTTGTGTTTTTGTTCCTTATTGGTCTTGTTTCTACCGATGATCTCAGCCCGCAAGGACTGGTGGTACCTAATTTGTCAGCTTATTGGCGTATTTCTGCGCGCCGATTTTAGTGCAAAGCCAGCAATTCTCAATATGAATTTGTCAAAGCTCATCCAAAGTAATTTTCGTAAATCAAGTAACCACTGACAAGGCTTATTTCATCTAAACGGGTTAAACCGCTTGAAACACGCTTCGTCTGAACGAAAGAGATAGGGATATTGAGATAATATTGCCAGAATTCCCAAGTGCAACGGCGTGCTCCACAGAAGAGCACACTTCGTGAGCATAAAAGGGAACGGGGGCAAGGCAGGGGCAGG
>JBAQMM010000104.1:0-14539 GCA_049302815.1 Anaerolineaceae bacterium
CGACGATCCTGCCGCCGGCCGCCCGGGTCCGGTTGATCATCTCCGCGGTGCCTTCGGTCAGTTCACACCATTCCTGATGGATCTTATGTGCCTGCGGGTTCGCCTCGGTCACTGGGGCAAACGTATCCAAGCCAACATGAAGCGTGATCATTGCGAAGTGGATGTCCTTCTGATTGAGGCTTTCCATTAAGTCCCGGGTAAAATGCAGCCCTGCGGTCGGGGCTGCCGCCGAACCCAGCACCTTGTTGAAGACTGTCTGGTAGCGTTCAGGGTCAACATCCAAATTGTGAATATAAGGTGGCAGAGGGACATGCCCTGCTGCAGTAAAGTACGCTTCAATGGGAGCCGTGAAGCGCACCAAACTTTTTGAACCCTCCAAAACAGCGGCGATTTCTGCCAGCGGTCCATGTTCGATCTGGATTTTCACTCCAACCTTTAGGCCTTTGCCGCCCACCAGACACTCCCAGCTGGTTTCATCCTCTTTACGCAGCAGCAGCACCTCAACTCGGCCCTGTCCGGGCAGTTTGTTGCCAAACAGGCGTGCCGGAATGACCCGTGTGCGATTGATCACCAGCAGATCACCTGATTTCAGGTATTCGCCAATACGGTAAAAATGGTCATGGGTGATCTCACCGCTTTTGCGATCCAGCACCAATAACCGGGAATGGTCGCGGGGTTCTGCCGGCATCTGGGCAATGTACTCCACTGGCAGTGAGTAATCAAAATCCTCAGTTTTCATAGAGTCCGTCGTGGGGTTTCCCGTCTCTCAGCCTTGCGAAAATAGGACGGGTTGATCTGTGGAACCGCTATAGGTCTTGCCGAGATGCTCATACGCCAGTTGGGTTGCCACCCGGCCCTGGCCGGTACGGTCGAGGAAACCCAGTTGCAGCAGGTAAGGCTCCACCACATCCATGATAGTATCAGCCTCTTCGCTGACTGAAGCTGCCACGGTATTCAAGCCAACTGGACCGCCATTGTATTTGTTGATGATCGTCAGGAGCACCCGCCGATCCAAATCATCCAGACCCATATCGTCAATATTGAGCATGTTCAGGCTGGCGATCGCCACCTCCGGTGAGATGATACCGTCCGCCCGCACCTCGGCATAGTCCCGCACGCGCCTGAGAATCCGCAGGGCGATCCGGGGAGTGCCACGGGAACGCCGGGCAATTTCATAGATACCCTCATCCTCAAAGGGCACATCCAAAAGCCTGGCGCCTCTGCGGATGATGCACGCCAGCGCTTCATCATCATAGTAATCCAGCCGGTACACAGCCCCAAACCGCGCCCGTAAAGGAGCAGTCAATAGAGCCAACCGGGTAGTTGCGCCCACCACGGTAAAACGGGGCAATTTAAGCCGCACCGATTTAGCAGCTGGTCCTTTTCCAATCACAATGTCGAGAGCAAAGTCTTCCATGGCGGGATAGAGAATCTCTTCAACCAGCCGTCCCAGCCGGTGAACTTCGTCAATGAACAGGACGTCTCCGGCGTGCAGGTTGGTAAGGATGGCTGCCAAATCGCCAGCCCGCTCGATAGCAGGACCGGAGGTTATCTTGATATTGACGCCCATTTCGGTCGCCAGGATATGCGCCAGGGTGGTCTTCCCCAAGCCCGGAGGTCCATAAAACAGCACATGCTCCAGGGCTTCACTGCGCTGTCTGGCTGCTGCAATTTGGATTTGCAGGTTTGCTTTGACCTGGTCTTGACCGATTAAGTCTGCCAAGCAGGTCGGCCGCAGCGCAATATCCACCGGATCGTCTGCACGCGTTCGTCCCGCCAGAATGCTGTCTCTATCCTTCTCGTTCATCGCAGGAATTATAACCGAGTTTGGATTGCAGCCTGCCTGCCTTGTAAGTATAATTACGCTGCTTCAGACTAATCTGCCCGAAAAAGTAGGAGTCTGTTGGAGGATGATGAAATTATCATTGGTCATACCCGTCTATAACGAAGAAGAAAACCTGCCTGAACTGTTCAATCAAATTCAACAGGCAATGATTCCCCTATCCATTCCCTGGGATGTTACCTTCGTGGATGACGGCAGCAAGGATAACAGCATCAGGATCTTGAGGGAGTTGGCAGAGAGTAACCCACAAAATGTTCGGGTGGTGGTGCTCAACCGAAACTATGGTCAGACTGCTGCCATCACAGCCGGCATTGACCATTCCGATGGCGACGTGATCATCCTCCTGGATGCGGATCTCCAGAACGATCCGGCCGATATTCCCCTGCTTTTGGATGAACTCAACAAAGGCTTCGACGTGGTTAGCGGCTGGCGCAAAGACCGGCAGGATAACAAGTGGACCCGCACCATCCCTTCCAGGATTGCCAACAGCTTGATCTCGCGTGTTACCGGGGTGCACCTGCATGACTATGGCTGCACGCTCAAGGCTTACCGCCGCGAAATCTTTGACAAAATTAACCTGTACGGTGAAATGCACCGCTTCATTCCAGTGTACGCCCACGAAGCCGGCGGGACGATCAGCGAGGTAGTGGTGCACCATAATCCGCGCATTCACGGCAAAGCCAATTACGGGCTTGAACGCACCTTTAAGGTCCTGCTTGACCTGATAACCGTCAAATTCCTGCTTAGTTATGCCAAAAAACCGATTCATCTGTTTGGTGGGGTTGGGCTTGGATTGATGGCAAGTAGCTTCATCGTTTTACTGGCTCTGGCAATCCGCCGTATTGCGGTGGGGATACCGGTACTTGGCTCCCCCTGGTTCCAGATCAGTGTCATGTCCCTTATCCTGGGATTCCAATCCATCCTGATGGGTCTGATCGCAGAACTGTTGATGCGCACCTACTATGAAGCTCAGAATAAGCGCACCTACGATGTGCGCGAGATCATCTCAGCCAATTAGCTGATAACTTCCGCAAATTCAGGATTTCCATTCAGACTGATGGGATTATTGCTGCAACTGCAGCAGATCGTCGCGCAGTTCGATCTGATCTTTGGGGATAAGCAGATTGACCGCGCCGTTCTGCCAGGACAATACCGGTTCATAAACATCCAGCATGGGCAGCAGCACTTTTTCCACCCAGGTATTGTTTTCAGCCGCGAACGAGTGACTATTATCCTGGATATTGGTCGAAAGTGGGTCGCTGATAATGGCTTTAAACCTGTGCGCATTGATCTGTTGATAAAACTCCTGCAGGTAGGGCTGATTATTTCCCATTGCCATTTCCATCAGGAAATCCTTTTCATACTCCGGAACCATGCGCACACCCTTTAATTCATCAAAGGTGACCAGCTGGCGTTCCGAGATAAACAAGACTTCGCCAGGTTGATCTTGCAGCAGGTCCAACGCCTGCTGTAGGCGCTGCAGATCAGGCTCCTGTGCGCTCCTTGAAGGGAAATTCCAACTGCCAGTGTGCATGAAGGCAAAAAATACGGGAACGACCACTGCCATCATCAACCAGAAAGGCTGCATTTGATAAGTTGTCCCTTCCTCAGCTGGAGGCTGATCAGGCACTATCTTGTTGGCAAGCAGGCTGGTCATGATCAGTGCCCAAAACGCCAAAAACGCGTCCAGATTATGCAGGTCACCCCCACCGCCGATTTTGAGACTGACCAGGATGCCACCGATCAGGAATACCAGCAAAATGACGCCAAGGCCCAGCCAACGCAACCAGTGCAAACGTGGAGCCGAGGGGTCGTGCATTTTTTTCCAGACCAATACACCCAGCGGCAGGCATACCAATCCAATCCCAAGCAGGATTCCCAGAAAGAAAGTGGCATTGGGGAACAGGCGCTGCCACAACAGGGACGATGAAAAAGCCGAGTCAAACAGGGCGGGATCTTCGCCGGAAACGGTCACGTAAGCTTGCTTGCTGATATATGCCATGGCAAAACCCACCGCTGCCCATAGCACCGGAAATTTCAGGTATTTTCCCCAATGCTGCCCATCAAAGGGCTCGTCCATCAGGTAGAGTGCCGTTGCCAGTAATCCCGGCACCGGCATCCAGTTAATCCGGCTGATGCCCGCCCAGACCGAAGCCAATGCAACAAACACCAGCGTCCGCCAGGGTTTATCCTTGCGGTACCCCAACAGGACCAGGATGACGCAGACCATCAGGTGGTAATAGACAGCCCCCTGTAAGAAAAACAGGGAGAACCACAGGACCAGCAGAAACACCGGCAGTTTTACTCCATCCTTCACCCTGCGGGCGAGTTGGTAACTGCCCAAGCCGGTCAGCCCCAGCCACAGCAGCACCTGCCAGAGGCGGTGAAACAGGATAGACTGGCTGCCAAACAGAAAGGGCACTGCCTGCATCAGGTAGCGCGAAGGATCCAGCACAGGCAGGGGGAGCTGCATACCATAGATTTGCCCGGAGAGAAATAACGAAGCATTATAAAAGCGGCTGCCCTCCGACCAGCCCAGCGAAAAAGGACGGCTCTGAATTTCTGGCAGGAAGGCTGCCAACCGGTAGAGCACCCCCAAAATCAATAAAAAAACCGCAAAGTTCAGGTAGGGTGAGCGTTCGTGACCAGCCAGAAACAACAAGAGCGCCCCCAACCCTGCCAAAATAAAACCGGCTAACATTCGCCCGCTGCCAGAATTAAACAATTGCAGCCTGAGGGTAAAAAAAGCTGCCACCAGGGCAAGCGTGAGCAATCCGAAAATGGCCATCAGCCAGGCAGGTTTAACGAGCAGGTGCAGGCGGATGGGTTTGGCATCGGAGGTTTTAGAGATAAGCAAACTCAGAATAACCATTACGACTAAAAGAGCTGCAATAAGAAAGAAAAACCGCCCGCGCTGATGAATATTGTCGTATAAGTACCACAGCGCAATCAATTCCATCAACAAAAGGTGGTGCTTGAGAAAAGGCTTGATCTTTGAAAATTTCACTTATTCCTCCACCTTTTTATCCGTGGTTTCCTTGCCGCTCAAAACGCCAGAAAGCATGAAAACCCCAGGCAGGCTGCCAATCATCCAGACGGCCCGCAAGATCACAGCCAGGCTGATGCTCGTGGAAGGCTCCAACCCACCCAATGTGGAAAACAGGTTCGTAATGGTGACCTCCTGCAAGCCTAGCCCATTAATGGAAACCGGGATGAGCGAGATGAAATAGGTCAGGCTCCACAAACCTGCAATTTTGTTGAATGGGATGTAATCTCCCATGCCTTCCACCAGGATCTTGATGATCAAGAAGGTCGCCAACATGTGCACGAAGGTGAACCCTAATGCCTGCAGCAGGATCATGGGATGCTTGAACCAGTATTTAAAATTGGAGGAAACTTTGACCACCGCGCCCTTGATCATTTCCCAGGCACTGGTTAAAAAAACGGCTGAGAACAAAGCCGGCAGGACTGATTGGGCATCACGCTGCTGCAGGTAGATGACCACGCTGGGTATTGCCAGCGGTAACACCAGCAACATGCCGGTCATCCCCACCAGGCGGTCTGTCACCAGTGAAGCGGCAGCCAGGGATGAGTCAATGCCAAGCCTTACCGCGCCGGCCAGACGGAAAACATCCCCGCCTATGGTTGTTGGGAGAACATTGGAAGCGAATAATCCGGCAAAGGTCAACTTAAGGCTGTCCTTCCAATGCACTTTCACATCCTGCACCTGCAGAAGGGTGTGCCAGCGGGCGAAGGTTGCCAGCCGTGAGACGAACACCAAAACAAGCACCGCCGCGATCCGCCAGGCTGAAAGCTGCTTAACCGTCACCCAGGTTTCTTTCAAGCCGATTTTGTTCAACAGGTAAACCAATATCGCCAGGGAAAGGATGCTTCCAACCCAACGAATAATGACATTCCAACGTTTTTGAGGTTTTTTTGCCATAAGAATATGCTGCAATTTCCGAACATTATACTTCAGGCAGCCTGACCCAGGCTTGAATGGATTAGAATAGTTCATCGCAAGAAGCACCTCAGCTTTGAAAGGATTATTAATGCCCCTAAAATCAATCTCTCCCCAACAACTCCTGGTAAATCCCTATGATCTCTTCGACCGTCAGACCCTGCTGCTTGCCAGCGGCAATTTTGGGACCAACCAATTCAACGCCATGGTAATCGGCTGGGGGAGCATCGGTGTCATGTGGAACAAGCCCTGCATGGTTGTGGCGGTGCGGCCAAGCAGGTACACCTATGATTTCATCGATACATCTCCTGATTTCACCGTTTCCGCTTTTCCAAGTCAGTATGGCGGGGATGTGATGTACCTGGGCACCCATTCAGGTCGGGATGAAAACAAACTCGCCCACACCCATCTGACGCCTACAGCCTCTATGCTGGTTCAATCGCCCAGTTTCGCGGAAGCGGAATTGATCCTTGAGTGTAAAAAAATCTATTGGTTTGACCTGGATCCATCCCATTTCCTGACTGAAGAAATCCTGAAAAATTATCCTCTCGGGGATTACCACCGGATGTATTATGGTGAGATTCTGGCCGTCCATGCCTCTGATCAGTTTATCGCCCAAGAATGAGAGGACTGACCAACCTCAGTCACCAGGTTTCATTAACGCGGGATTTGGTTGCCTGTGCCTGTTTCAAGGTATAATTTAGACAACCAATTTGGAGGGAAGTAAATGCCTGAAAAGAAAATTCGAGTTCTCATTGCCAAACCTGGGTTGGATGGTCATGACCGCGGCGCCAAGGTAATCGCCCGGGCTCTTCGGGATGACGGCATGGAAGTGATCTACACCGGTTTGCGCCAGACTCCCCAAATGATTGCTGATGCCGCCTTGCAGGAGGACGTGGATGTGGTCGGGCTCTCCATTCTTTCCGGCGCCCATAACGTCCTGGTGCCGCAGGTGGTCGAGAAACTGAAAACCAATGGGCAGGATGATGTGTTCGTCTTCGTGGGTGGGATCATCCCGGAGAACGACATTCCGGACCTCCTCCAAAAGGGTGTGAAAAAAGTTTACGGTCCTGGAGCCGACACTCGGTTAGTCTGTCAAGACATTCGGAGTGCAATCTCAGAACGAGCATAATCCATGGTGAATGATCTCTTGAAAAACTTTAGAAAGGGCGACAAACTTGCCCTTTCTCGCATTTTAAGCCAGGTCGAAGCGGATACCGATCAGGGTAGAATCGCCCTGGAGGAGCTTTTCCCATTAACCGGCCACGCCCAGAAGATTGGCATTACCGGCCCACCAGGCTCAGGGAAAAGCAGCCTCGTCAATAGTCTTGCCCGGCACTTGCGCAAACTCCCCCATGCGCCCAGGGTAGCCGTCATCGCGGTCGATCCCACCAGCCCATTTTCCGGCGGTGCCATCCTGGGTGACCGTGTGCGCATGCAGGATTTGCAGGGTGATCCGGGCATTTTCATTCGGTCAATGGCTACCCGCGGAGCGCTGGGCGGTCTTTCCGATGCCACTGAAGCCCTGAGCCAGGTCTTCGACGCGGCTGGTTACGATTTCATCCTGATTGAGACGGTAGGTGCCGGTCAGGCAGAGGTGGATATTGTCAACCTTGCCCACACGACCATCGTGGTGGATACGCCCGGCATGGGGGATGACATCCAGTCCATAAAAGCGGGCATCCTCGAGATTGCGGACATCCTGGTTGTAAATAAAGCCGACCGCCCCGGGGCTGATCAAAGCGTTCGCTATCTTCAAACCATGATCGAAATGGGTTACAAATCCCAAACCGCGGCAGCCGGCAAACACCGATCACATGCAGAAACCGAGTGGCTGCCAGAAAACAGCACCCCGCTTCAGGAAGCATATTGGATTCCACCCGTTCTCAAAACCATTGCCATCGAATCGCAGGGGGTCGAAGCGTTACGTGATTCCATCCTGGAGCATGCCAACTACCTGCGCCGAACAAACCAGTGGCAGGTCAAAGACCGGGCTGGCCTCAACCAGACCATCGAAAAAATGATCAGCCAGGCACTGGTGGATCAATGGAAATCCAGCCTTCCCAAAGCCCTAATTGACGAAGCAGTCGAGGCGGTTGTTCAAAGAAAAACCACACCTAGAGCCGCAGTTCAAAAATTATTAGCGTATAATAATTGTAATAAATCGGAATCATCGGAGTAATATTACATGGAAAGAACACTGGTCAAAAACCTGAGAGAGTGTGTTGGTCAGCAGGTTAAACTCCAGGGCTGGCTGCAAACCCTGCGAGATCAAAAAAGTATGCAGTTTCTCATCCTGCGCGATAAAACTGGTCTTGTGCAAGTCACTCATTGGAAAAAAGGCAATCCCGAATTAGCAGACACCCTATCCCATCTTGGCACGGAATCAGCTCTGACCTTGGTGGGAAAAGTGGTCGAAAACGATGTGGTCAAGCTGGGCGGCATTGAAGTGCAGCTTGAATCCCTGGTCGTCGAAAACAACGCCGAAATCCCGCTTCCATTTGATCCTTTCAGCGACGCCCTGCCGGACCAGGATTACCGCTTGGATTGGCGCTACCTCGACCTGCGCAGGGAGCGCAACCGCCTGATTTTTGAGGTGCAGACAACGCTCGAAGCAGCCATGCGCACGTATTGGTTGGAGCATGGATTTATGGAGATGCACTCCCCCAAAATCATGGGGGCTCCAAGCGAGAGCGGCGCGGAACTATTCAGTCTCAAGTACTTCGAAACAACCGCCTACCTGGCGCAATCCCCCCAGTTCTACAAGCAAATGGCGATGGCAGCCGGCTATGAACGCGTCTTCGAGATTGGTCCAGTTTTTCGGGCTGACCCATCCTTCACCTCCCGGCATATGACTGAATTCACCGGAATCGACATGGAAATATCCTGGATTGACAGCCACGAGGATGTGATGTGCTTCCTGGAGAACTGGCTGGCTTTCTGTTACCAGGTGGTAAAAGAAAAACACAGCGATCAAATCCGGGAACAACTCGGTGTGGAATTGGAAGTCCCCTCGGTTCCTTTCCCGAGGATGAAAATGGCTGATGCCTACCAGATCCTCAAGGATCAGGGCTACAAACTACCTCCCGAACGCAAGGGCGATTTGGATCCGGGCGCGGAACGAACCTTGGGCAACTACGTTAAAGAAAAATATGGCAACGATTATGTCTTTGTGACGGACTGGCCGTTCACCGTTCGTCCGTTCTACCATATGGTGTATGAAGACAATCCACTGATTACCAAGAGTTTCGATCTGTTGGGAAAGGGTCTTGAAGTCACCACCGGCGCCCAGCGTGAACATCGTCACGACCAGTTGGCTGCGCAAGCGCTTCAAAAAGGGCTGACCCTGCCTCCCATCCAGAATTATCTGAATTATTTCCGCTACGGATGTCCTCCGCATGGCGGCTTTGGGCTCGGTTTGAGCCGCCTGTTGATGATCATGTTGGACCTGCCCAATATCCGTGAGGCAGTTTACCTTTTCAGGGGACCCAACCGCCTGGAGCCTTAGGAATCGATATGCCCCACATCTACGGAAACAGACTTAGATTAAGAGCCGCGGAACGAAGCGACATTCCCCTCTTTACCAGGTGGCTCAGTGACCCCGAGGTTACTGAGAACCTGCTTCTGCGCATCCCGATGGCTCTTGCTGAAGAAGAAAACTGGTATGAGAATATGCTCAGGCAGCCTTCCGCTGAACATGTTTACGTGGTGGAAATCAAATTGCCCGCGGCTGATGACGGCACTGAACCAACCTGGCTGCCGATTGGCAACACCTCTTTCATGTCAATCAGGGAGTTTGACAGATGTGCTGAGATCGGGATTTTCCTTGGGGAGAAAGCCTATTGGAATCAAGGCTACGGGACTGAAACCATGCAGACCATGCTTCGCCATGGATTCGAAACACTCAACCTCCACCGCATCTGGCTGCAGGTTTATGCCAGCAACAAAAGAGGCATCCGGGCGTATGAAAAAGCCGGTTTCAATCGCGAAGGCGTTCTTCGAGAAGGACATTACCAACACGGACAGTACCTGGATATTTACATTATGAGTGTTCTCCGTCACGAATGGGACCAATTATCTTGTGTGAAAGGCGAATAAACATGACATCTCCCCACATGCGGCACGATCTGCTTTACGGCAATATCCGCCTCTTTTCCGGGACTGCTTCACCCGACCTTTCTCAAGAAATATCGGAATACCTGGGAATACCACTATGCGGTCGGGATATCATTGAATTCACCAATGAAAACCTCTTTGTGAAACTACATTCCTCCGTGCGCGGGCAGGATTGCTACATCATCCAGAGCACATCCATCCCTGTGCATCGTAATCTGATGGAATTGCTGATCCTGACCCAGACGCTCAGGTTGGATTCCGCGGGCCGCATCACCGTCGTCGTGCCCTATATGTGTTACGGGCGCTCTGACCGCAAAGACCAGCCACGCGTGCCTATTACCGCGCGCCTGGTCGCGGATATGATCCAGGTTGCAGGTGCCGACCGCTACATCACCATGGATTTGCATGCCGGTCAGATTCAGGGCTTCTTCTCCATTCCCGGTGATGTGCTTTCCGGATACCACATCCTTAAACCCTACCTGCTTGACAGGGCGGCTTCGTTTGCCGATCCCGTTCTGCTTACTGCGGACCTCGGCTTTGCCAAACGGGGCCGCCGCTATGCCCAGGGATTGAACATTCCCCTGGCATTCATCGAAAAAAGGCGCGTGGACAACCAGGATCACACCGAAGCCCTATCCATCATCGGCGATGTGGCCGATCGGGATGTCATCCTGATTGATGACGAAATCGATACAGGCGGGTCTATCTGCGAAGCGGTCAATTTGGCCAAGCTCTACGGCGCCCGCGATGTCTACGTGGTGTTCATCCACGCGGTTCTCTCAACCAATGCAGCTGAACGGTTGGCAGATTTACCCGTGAAGGAATTTATCACCACCAATACCATACCGATTGATCCTCAGCGACAGGCTTTGTTTGGCGGTCGGTTGACAGTACTCTCCATCGGTCCAATGGTAGGAGAGGTGATTCGCCGTGCAAACGAAGGTTCCAGCGTTGGAGCGATGTTCAACGAGTAGAAAAACCGCACAGGGAGAGTGAACAACCATGCCTGAGCTCCCTGAGGTCGAAACCATTCTGCAAGGATTGAAAGAAGGTTCCTCCAACACCCCTCCCCTCATCGGCCAGGTGATAAGCGGATTTTCGCTCTTTTGGGCAAAAACCTTGGCAACCCCAGACTCAGCGACTTTCCGCGGGTTCATGCGGAATCGCCGTATCTTGGAGATCAGCCGCCGGGGAAAATTTCTGGTCCTGCACCTGGACCAAGAGTATCTGCTCTTTCATCTACGTATGAGCGGCGATCTCTCGATGCAAACTGGTCTGGGAGAACCCCGTGAAAGCCTGCCCAATTCTCCCCATGACCGCCTTTACTTACACTTCGCTTCTGGCTGGGGGTTGGTATTCAATGACACCCGCAAATTTGGCAGAGTCTGGCTGACATCTGATCCTGCCAGCGTTTTTGGCAGACTGGGACCTGAACCATTGGATACTGCCCTGGATGCCGCCGCTTTTCACGCGCTGCTGCACCGGCAATCCAGGCAGATTAAGCCCCTCCTGCTCGACCAGAACTTTCTGGCCGGACTGGGTAACATTTATACCGATGAAGCCCTCTTTGATGCCAGGCTGCATCCTCTGCGATTAAGCAGTACATTAAGCACGGAAGAATCCTCGGCCCTGCTTTATTCCATTCGTAAAATACTCAATCTGGGCATTGAAAACAACGGTGCCAGCATCGATTGGGTGTACCGGGGCGGGGATTTTCAAAACCACTTCCAGGTGTATCAGCAAACTGGTAATCCCTGCCCCCGTTGTGGTCACCCCATTCAAAAAATGAAGGTTGGGCAGCGTGGTACCCACTTTTGCCCCGTCTGCCAGCCAGAAACCAGGATAACCGATGTACGATAAATTAGCCTCAGTGTACGATTACTTTGTGAACTGGGAAGCCCGACTGGGCTATGAAACGCCCTTTATCCTCAACCAACTGGGAAAATTAGGCAGCCATCCCGCAGAAATTAAGGTCATGGATACAGCCTGCGGTACCGGGCAGCATGCCATTGCCATCGCCAGCGCAGGCTATCAGGTCTCAGGCTCAGACTTGTTTCCACAAATGGTCGCAATTGCCGATGAAAATGCCAGGAAGGCTGGTCAAAAAGTGTCCTTCAAGGTAGCCGGCTTCGGAAACATTTCCCAGATATTTGGAAGTTCGGAAAAGTTTGATGCGGTGCTCTGCCTTGGCAATTCCCTCCCTCATGTCCAATCCTCCCAGGAACTGCACGCGGCTCTGAAGGATTTTTCTGACCTGCTCAAGCCTGGCGGCAAACTGCTTCTGCAGAGCCGCAATTTTGACCAAATTTTGCTCTCCAAACGCCGCTGGATGGAGCCGCAAACATACCAAAACAGCGACCGGGAATGGCTCTTCTTTCGTTTCTATGACTTTGAGCCTTCGGGGTTAATCCAATTCAATATCCTTACGCTTAACCGTCAAAAGGGTAAAGCCTGGCAGGTCAGCTTGAACTCCACCCATCTGCTTCCCTTGCTTTCCACCGAATTGGAAAAAGCCTTGTCTCAGAATGGCTTTAGCCAATTGCAGATGTACGGGAATATGAAAGGGGATCCTTATGACCCGCGTACCAGCGGAGATTTAATCATGCTGGCGGGCAAAGCGTAAACACAAAGACCTGGCGGAAATCCACCGGGTCTTATATTTATTCTATGGTCGCAAGGCGCCTGTCCTGAGGGAAGAAACCGTTTTGTGCAGGTTTTGCAGCCACCACTCGACGGTATCTTTGATGCTGTCGCTCAACCGTCTGGGTCGATAGCCCAATTCCCTCTGCGCTTTCAAGGAAGAAATTAAGGAATTGCTCCTCAGCGTTTCCACGGAGTAGCGGGTAAATTTCGGTCTGGTTTTGGTGATGCGATAATAAACTTCCATCAAAGGAGCCAGGAACGCCGCGAATCGGGCAGGAAACTTGATCTCCTGGGTATCTACTCCCGCCGCTTGTTGTACCAGGCAGCGCAAGGTGCTGATAGTAATCTGTTCGCCGGAAAGCAGGTAGGTTTCTCCAGGCTTTCCTTTTTCACCCGCCAGGATGTGACCCAGCGCGACGTCGCGAACATCCACGAAATCGAACTTACCCTGGATGGAAACGGAGGGTCGTTTCTTCATCCAGCTCAACATCATTTCACCCATCTCAGATCGTTTGAAGTCGTACGGTCCGATCACTCCGGTTGGACAGACAATCACAGCGTCCAGACCTGTTTTGACCGCTTCCAGGACCAACAGGGTTGCGGCAGCTTTCGTTCTGTCGTAGGGACCGGCAGGGTTGTTTGGATCAAAAGCTAGACGTTCGTCGATGACAACTCCGGGTTTGGGTCGTTCTAAGGCGTGGATCGAACTGGTGTAGACCATTCGTTTGACGCCCGTTTGCCTGGCTGCCTGGATAACATTACGAGTGCCTTCAATGTTTACCAGCTGCATCAGATCAAACATCTCTTCCGTGATCGCCACCAGGGAAGCCAGGTGATAGACCATTTCCACGCCCTCACAGGCTTTTGTTATCTTCTCTTGGTCCAGGATGTTCCCCTCAAACACCTCGACGTCCAGGTTTTCCAAGGATTGGATATCCTCCCCTGGTAAGACCAGGGCACGCACCTTTTCGCCATTTGCCAGCAACTCACGCACCAAAACATTCCCGAGGTGCCCAGCTGCTCCTGTAACTAAAATCATCATTTACTCCTGATCCCCCCCAAAAGCATTCTCATACCATCCCTGCTGAGAGAAGTCCATTCTTGATCCGAAGGGTCAATCGCAGCCTGCAACATGTATCCCATGGCAAAGGCAACCAGCAAGTGGGCAATGGATTTGGGGTCATTGGAAGCGTCCAGTGAACCTTCATTTATTCCTTTTCGGACTTCGCTTTCAAAAAAATTCATGTAGGAGTAATAGGGCTTGATTGCCAGCTGCCAGGTCTCCGGGTCCAGGGCGGCCTGTCTCCAAAACTCGACTAAAATCGGAAAACCTTTGGGGGCTGCCTTAAAAGCAGCACCGGCCCCGCTGACCATAGCCATCAAAGCATCGGGTTCAATTTTGCCCTCTTGACCAGCAGCCGCCAAGGTTTGTTGAACCTGTTCCACCCAGGATTCCATTAGGGTTGAGAACAAGATCTGCTTGGTGGAGAAGTAATGGTAAAAAGCACCTTTACTCACCCCCGCAATCATGCAAATTTCGTGAACACTGGTGGCATCATAACCAGACTGGGTAAACAGCATGCCGGCTGTTTCCAAAATTTTGTCGCGGGACTTCTTTATTCTAGCCATTTTTCCTCTTAAGTAGACCGACCGGTCGGTTTGATATTATTATATTTGCGTTGATCGTGTCAAGAGCGATTCGATACATTTGTCCACTACCAATGCATATCTTGACGTGCAACGACAAAGTCTTTCATTTATAATCTATTACCTTGAAACTCGGACGAACTTGATAGTACAACTCTATTTTACCATTTTTTTAATAAACCTCGGCGGATTTGCTCAGGCTATCCCCGCTGCAAGCAGACGGGGCATTATGCCTTCGCAAGAACGCCATCATCCTCTAAAGGCATCGAACCACCAGCGCTTATGCGCTGTCCGCAGCATGCTGCGGGGTATTCTGCTACGCTAATAAA
>JBAQMM010000105.1:0-1690 GCA_049302815.1 Anaerolineaceae bacterium
CGCCCACCCCGACCAAAACGCTCACACCAACGCCGGTGGTCTATGTGGAAACAATTCGCAATGTTTATGCCCGCAGTGACTGCTATGAAGGCTACATCTCCACCGGGCAGATCCCTACGGGAACCACGGTGACCTTGCTGCCGATGACTGAACGCCGTTTTGACAGTTTCAACCGGGAGTGCCTGTTGATAGAATTTCGTGGGAATGGTTTCTCCATCATCGGCTATGTCTTGCTCGTGGATGTGATCGTCAAGTAGACTCTATGCTAATCACACCCAATTTGCCTGTAGCACAGATTGCTCGTTCCTGAGTGCCAGGCAAGTTCTGGTGATTTTGAAGCGATATAATTGGTGGTTGGTGATGGGTAGTAGATATGATGGACGCGCTTGAACAGGCATACCAGGATTCTCTGGATTTTCTTTACGGCTTCGTAGATTTTAGCATGAAGCGCCATGTGGATGACGCTCACAGGTTCTTCAAACTCGATCGCATGAAGCAGATGATGAACCTGCTTGACAATCCCCAGGAGTGCTTCCCCAGCATTCATGTGGCGGGTACGAAGGGTAAAGGTTCGGTCTCATCCTTTTGTGCCAGTGCCTGCCAGGCAGCCGGTTACAAAGTTGGTCTTTACACCTCACCTCACTTGCAGGAATTCACCGAACGCATTCAAATCAACGGCTCTCAAATCGATAAGGCTTCACTGATTGCGCTTGTTGACCAGTTGCGTCCACTGACGCTCGAAATTCCAGAAATCACCACCTTTGAACTGACCACCGCCCTGGGTTTTTTATACTTCGCACAGAATCACATCGATATCGCTGTAATCGAAGTCGGTCTGGGCGGCCGGCTGGATGCAACCAACCTCGTCAATCCGCTGGTCTCGGTGATCACCCCCATTTCCTACGATCACACCGCTGTGCTGGGCAGCACGCTCACCGAGATCGCCTATGAGAAGGGCGGCATCATCAAACCCGGCAAGCCAGTGGTCATGGCTCCCCAGCAGCCGGAGGCTAAAGCGGAATTGATGCGTATTGCCCTTGAAAGGCAATCGCCCCTGACCCTGGTGGAACAAGCCTATCAATTTGAGGAGAATTCCCACTCCCTGACCTATCAAAAAATGACCCTCCAGCGCGCGGGTGATGGCATCCTGGAAAAGCAGCCGCCCTCCCTGGCAGCCAAGCCTCTCAAGCTGAGCCTGCCCCTGCTTGGATTTCACCAGGTCCAAAATGCTGCCACAGCGGTGGCAGCCCTGGATATCGTCACTCAAAACGGATTTACCATCACCCGCCGTGATATTCAGGCAGGTTTCAAACAGGTTTTTTGGCCAGCCCGCTTCGAAATCCTCCGAAAAGACCCGCCGGTGGTGATCGATTCAGCCCACAATGGCGATTCGATGCGCAGATTGCGCCAAACCCTGGATGAGTACTTCCCATCCCAAAAATTCATCCTGATTTTTGGAGCCTCCGCGGACAAGGAATTGGACGCGATGTTGGAAGAAATCCTCCCCAGGATGGAGCAGGTCATCACAACACAATCCACACACCCCCGCGCTGCGGATGCTCAGTCGCTCGCAAAGTTGATCCAGGCTTATGCTGTTCCCGTCCAGGCTATCACTCCTGCGGAGGGCGCGCTTGGGGTCGCTTTGGAGTTGGCGGGGAAGGACACCGGCATCCTGGTCACCGGCAGCATC
>JBAQMM010000106.1:0-2381 GCA_049302815.1 Anaerolineaceae bacterium
CCTCCAGGGGTGGGTGTGCCCTCGGCTATCTGGTCAATGAAATCATGCTGCGCTGGAGAGCCTGGGGGGTTCTCGGCAGTCTCAAACAAGAACAAACGGTTATCCAATAGCTGCTCCCCGTCAAATCCATCCATTTGCATATACCAGCGCGCGGCACTGACCAGCGCCTGATTGGGAATCAATCCAACAATTTCGGAATGATGGATGCCAACGCCATAGCGTTCCGCTTCCCGACGGATCATTTCGGTGATCTGCGCCATGGGTGAACGCCGGTAGCTGGTCAGATTCATGGACACCTGGGCCAGCCCGTTTACCAAGACCCCCATGGCTTTAACATAGCGAAACCCGCCGGAAGAATTG
The DNA here is from genome assembly GCA_049302815.1 of Anaerolineaceae bacterium. Classification (GTDB taxonomy): domain Bacteria; phylum Chloroflexota; class Anaerolineae; order Anaerolineales; family Anaerolineaceae; genus Mesolinea. Next base: position 361 of record JBAQMM010000106.1, read on the forward strand.
CGTACCCGCCTGGCAATTTTTTCTGCAATGCTGACCTCGGTGGTGGTCAGGTAAATATTGTAGGCAATCAGCGGTTCGCGTGCCCCGATCACTGTGGCGCCGGCCGGACCCAACACCTTTGGACCAAGATCCGGCTCACGGGCTGGGTCGCTTGCGATCACTTCCTTTAGTCCTTCGAACTCCCCCCGGCGGATATCTTCCAGGTTTTTGCGTTCCGGTCGTATGGCTGCCTCTTCATAGAAATAGACCGGAATGTTCAAAGTTTCGGCCACACGTTTTCCGAGCCGGCGCGCCATTTCGACACATTCCACCATCGTCACCCCGGAAATCGGGACAAATGGGACAACATCCGCCGCGCCAATCCTTGGGTGCTGTCCCTGGTGGTGATTGAGGTCGATCAGAGCCGCCGCCCTGGCAATGCCTTCGTAGGCTGCCTGTTCCACCGATTGCGGGTCCCCTACGAAAGTCAGCACGGTGCGGTTGTGGTCCATGTCAGAATGACGATCCAACAGACGGACCCCATCCACGGCTTTAATGACATCAGCAATCTGATCCATGACTTCGCTTCGGCGGGCTTCTGAAAAATTCGGGATACATTCAACGATCTTTATTGGCATGGTCGGCTCCTGGTTAACATTTATATATTATGTATTTGCATATCCTGATTATACCAAGCCGGTTCTCTCAAGTAGCACCCTGCGATTCTGACTCTTTGACAGGCGGGATTGATTTGCAAATATTGCCCGGACCAGTCCATAGAGTGTGCACCGTTTTTGTGCACACCAACGAGAAGGCTTGTTCGGCAATGGTGTGCTCAACGGAAGAGCGTACCCTATAAAATAACTTTTTATTTTTAGGCACTACGAATGGCACTCAGCGCATTAGCAGCAGCCTCAGCCCTAAAAATCGAGGAAAAAACGTCGTGGGAACGGTGGCCGCTTTATCATCAAGTATAAAATAAGGCACTTGAGGCAGGGAAGTAAACTTGTTTACCACGTGATCGACCCCTGGATCCACCCAGCGAAACCTCTTAAAGACGATCTTAAATCAAAATGGGCCCGGAAGGATTCGAACCTTCAACCAAGCGGTTATGAGCCGCCTGCTCTGCCACTGAGCTACGGGCCCTAGAGGCGCTTAATCTTACCACACCCCTTTTTTCTTATCTATTATCTACGCGCTATCTCCAATTCCAGGTTACTTCTGCAGCCTGGCCCAGGAATCAACCAGGGAGATGGTGCGGTTGAACGCCTGGTGATCCGCTCGGCTTTCCTCACTATCCAGGCAGAAATACCCGTTGCGCATAAACTGGAAGGACTCGCCAACCTTTGCGTTGATCAGGTCAGGTTCCAACTTGCAGTTCTGCAAAACCTCCAACGAATTTGGATTGAGGTTGTCGGTGAAATCACCGCCTTCTTCCACGTCGTAGGGATTCTTCTTCAGGAACAATTTATCGTACAGGCGCACTTCCGCTTCCACCGCCTGATCTGCCGAGACCCAATGAATGGTTCCCTTGACCTTACGTCCGTCCGTGGACATGCCGCCGCGCGACTCAGGGTCATAACTGCAGTGCACTTCCACGATCTTACCAGTAGGGTCCTTAACCACGCCGGTGCAGGTGATGTAATAGGCATTCATCAGCCTCACCTCCCGCCCGGGGGCCAGGCGGAAATACTTAGGCGGGGGAGTTTCCATGAAATCTCCCTGCTCAATATACAGCTCCCGGCTGAAGGGAACCTTTCTGCTGATGGCGCACTCAGAATTCTGGGGGAAGTCCGCCACTTCAAACTGCTCCAACTGCCCTTCCGGATAATTATCCAGAACCACCTTCAGCGGTCGCAAGACCGCCATGCGTCGTTTTGCGTTCTGGTTCAAATCGTCCCGAAGAACATGCTCAAGCAGTTCCATATCCACGATGCTGTTATTTTTGGCGACGCCGACCACATCTGCAAAGTTGCGGATGGCAAAAGGCGTGTACCCACGCCGCCGCATGCCTGCCAGGGTTGGCATGCGCGGATCATCCC
>JBAQMM010000107.1:0-18068 GCA_049302815.1 Anaerolineaceae bacterium
CCTTGGAAATGTGGCCTATATTCTTCCAAGAGCCAATGTAGGTCAGGCTTCCAGCCTGACAGTACCCTGAAAGGGTGACCTACACAGGGCAATTGCGTCTAAATTTCTTTTTGTAAAATAACGACACTTTTGATCATTTTGAGTTGGCAATATGTGCATTTGTTGGTTTTTTATGTGTCTAATTGCCGATGAAAGGAGTTTTTATGATCACGATGGCTGTCACATGTGGCTCACTTGCTGATAAAGTTTGAGTGGGGTGTAAAAATCGAACACAAAAATGGCGAAAAAAGCTTGTCAGACATAAGATGCGATTGCCCTGAATTTGTCCTTGATTCCAAGATTTTGTTATTAACTGTGCGCTCTTGTTCGATTAATGCGCCTGTGTTTTTTGTGATAGAATACCACGGCTCGGGTGTTGTACCCTTCATTTTGAGCAAAATACAAAAACAGCTGAAGAAAGGGCTTGTGATGAAAGTTTTATTGATTAAAGATGTGTATAAATTGGGAAGAGCGGGGGATATCAAGAAGGTCGCTGATGGATATGGAAGAAATTATCTGATCCCACAAGGACTGGCATTACCCGCAACTGATGGCTCCATCAAGTTGGCAGAATCGATTGGCAAAAAGGCTGGCGAAAAACGTGCTGTTTTGAACAACGAACTCAAAGGTGTGGCGGATATTTTATCCAATATGCAATTGGACTTCGCTGTCAAAGCTGGAGAAACCGGCAAGCTTTATGGGTCAGTTTCCAGCCAGATGATCGCAGATAAGATTAAGGAACAAAGCGGTATTGAAGTGGAACGCCACCAAATTGTGATGGAACCCATTCGTACCCTTGGAGAGTATGATCTGCCCATCCACCTTACCATTGACCTTATTCCGGAAGTCAAGGCCGTCGTCCGCCGTGAGGGCGAAGCGGCCAAAGCCCAACCAGTAAAGACCCCGGTAGTGGAAGTAGCTGAGGAAGTTGCAGCAAGCGCCGTCGAAGAACCGACAGCCGCAAGTGATGAAAATCTTGAAGCCTAAGCTAACAAAAACTCGATTTTCCTCATCTGAACCGGTTACACGCCGACCTGACTCATGCCCAATATTGGCGGATCAGGTCGGTTTTTGTTAAAATGAAACCATGCCAGAAATCACCGGATCAAAATTAAAGCAAATTCGAGAAGAACGACACATTTCTCTCGAACAGGTTGCCAATGCGACCCATATTCGACTATCGATTTTGCGTGACCTCGAAGATGAGGAGTACGCGGAGTTGGGTTCCAGGACTCAAGCGAAAGGATTCCTGAAGCTTTATGCCGATTATCTTGACGTTTCACTGGACGAGCCAGAACCGCAAGAGAACCCAATAGTCCTGCCGGAGCCGCAAGTGGAACCGACTGTCGTGCTTCCTGCGCCTGATCAGCCAGTCGAACGATCTGGCAAAAAGCCAAAAGCTGTCAAACCCACCCTTGTCAACCAGAAAGCTTCCCATCAGCTCGGTGAATTTTTCAAAAAGAAACCGGAATCGGCGGATTCTTCCAGATCTCAACAGATCCTGGATGAAATTGGACGGGAACTGACGGCACGCAGAAAATATCTCAACATCCCGTGGGATCTTTTGGTCGAACAAACCCATATCCCGCAGGAACAGCTACAAGCCCTGGAGCAAGGCAACCTTGAGGCTTTTTCCAGTCCCATCCATGCAAAAGGGTTGCTCCAAAGTTATGCTCGTTTTCTAAACCTGGACGCTGAGATGATGCTGATTCGCTTCGCTGATTCCCTGCAGGAACGCCGGCTGGAAAACGTCAAACCTTCTAAAAAAAGGCGCAAGGCTGTCAAAATTTCCAACCCAGTCATGGTCTCTCTCAAGCGTTATTTCACCCTGGACATGCTGTTTGGCACAATTCTGGTGGTGGGAATCCTGGTCTTTTTAGTCTGGGGAGTAGTGCGAATGGTGGATCAGCCCACAGAGCAAGCGCAGACCACCGACCTGCCGGAAGTGATGGAGGTTCTGATTGGATCACAAACCCCGCTCGGTTTCGAGCCTACTGGAACACTCGAAAGCACTGCCAAGTCATTCCAGCTGCCCACTTCCACTCCCTTTTATTTCCCGATCAGCAGCGATGCCGCCATCCAGGTGGTGATCCATGCCAGGCAGACAGTTTGGCTTAGAATTACTGCCGACGGTGAGGAGGTTTTTCAGGGTCGTCTGCCGGCAGGAAGTGCCAATGCTTACACTGCTGAGGAATACCTGGAAGTGGAAGCTGGCAACGCGGCTGCCCTGGATATTGTCTATAATGAAGATCAAATGGAGCCTGGGGGCGGAATGGGCGAAATTGCCCGGCTGCGCTTTGATCAGGCTGGCATGACCGCTCTACCGTATATTCCATTAAGTCAGGAGACTCCAACTTCGACCCCACAACCATGAACATCGAACCCAATACCTATCATATTATTTCCCTTGGCTGTGCCAAGAATCTGGTGGATTCCCAGGGAATCTGGCACCTTTTGACGCAAAAAGGGCTTCGAGCAATCGAAAATCCTCGCAAGGCTGAGTTTATCATCGTCAACACCTGCGGTTTTATTCACGATGCCAGAGCAGAATCCGTCCAGGCATTGCAGGAGTTTGCCAAAAACAAACCTCATGGTCAAAAACTAATCGCCACTGGCTGCATGTCCCAACGTTATCAAACTAGACTATTGGAAGAAATCCCTGGTATTGACGGGTTGATGGGAACGCGAAACCTGCAAGACATCCTGGCTTTGACCGAATCGCTGGGCAACTCCCCCTCCTACCAAAGCCTGGCATATTTTCCAGACTATTCCAAAATCCAACGGGGTCAGAACTTGCCGGGTTATGTCATCCAGGGTAACAGCAGCTACCTGAAAATTGCGGATGGCTGCCGCCGGACCTGCGCTTTTTGTGCCATCCCCGGTATTAAAGGTCCTTTGGTCAGCCGATCAATAGCCGATATTCTACAAGACGCCAGAAGCCTGCAGGCTTCTGGCGTCAAGGAGATTAACCTGATCGCACAGGATGTCACGGATTATGGTCAGGATTTGGGACTGAAAGACGGTTTGACGGACTTATTAGGTGAGCTTTTGCCCGCAGTTCCAGATGTTCCCTGGGTACGGCTGCTCTACACCTATCCCGGTTACATCTCTGACAAACTGGTCGCCTTGATGGCAGAATCCCGACAGCTATTGCCCTACCTGGATATCCCGCTCCAGCACGCAGATCCAGAGGTTTTGAGAGCCATGCAAAGACCCTCAGACGTTGACTGGGTGCGCCGGATTGTGGCAAAAATGCGCGGTCAGATCCCGGGATTGGTCATCCGAACCACCTTGATCGTGGGCTTTCCAAACGAAACGGAGGAAAGATTTGAGACCCTGAAGTCCTTTCTTGGCGAGATGAATTTTGACCATGTGGGTGTATTCACCTACTCGCCCGAGGAAGGCACGCCCGCGGAAGGAATGGGAGATCCTATTCCCCAATCTGTTAAGGAAGCCAGGCGTGAAGAACTCATGATGCTGCAGGCTTCCATCTCCCTGAGGAAAAATCAGGAGTTAAAAGGACGCATCATGGATGTGTTGATTGAAGGCGCCGATCCTGAACATCACATCCTGGTGGGTAGAACCTACCGCGATGCCCCCGAAATCGATGGACTGGTGATTGTGGAAGGTGTGGGTGAGGTTGGCGAACTGCTGCCCGTGCGTATCACCGCGGCGATGCAGCATGATCTGTATGGCAAACTTGAAATCCAAGAATGACCCGATATACTGGACCAATTGGATAATTTCCAACTAATAACTCAGAGTTTTTATTTGCACTTTGAATACCCCGTTCCTTGGAGCGTTGGGTTCATAGCCTTTGAGGTGGCTGGCGTTCTTGCGTTTCCCATCCGCGGAGCAAACTCACGCGGTATTACGGAAACGCAAAGCCACCGATCTTTATTAACGAAAGCCCTGTTTCAAAAATTCAGAAAAAAATAAAAACCTGAGCAGTCCCATAGGGGGTTCAGGTTTTTTGGAATCTACTTGATTGATCAAGGGGTAGGGGTAGGAGTTGGACTTTCTTCCGGAGGAGCGGTCGGGGTCTCTTCAGGAGGTTGGGGTGTCTCAGTGATGGGTGGGGCTGGGGTGGTCTCGATCGGACCCACGGGTGTTTCCTTCATGTTCTGACAGGTTTCCTCATAGAATGTGGCTGTCGCCTGGACAACCGGATCACTCACTACTGCTAGAGAGCGAACGTAGTAGTCGTAAGCGGTGCAATAATCACCGGCAGCAGCAAATTGATCTCCAAAACTGTATAAAGCCACCCGATATCTTTCGACCGCTGTCATTCCTGAAGAATCCATCATGTAAGGATAGGCAGCCTGGACCTGGTAAAAAATATCAATGGCTTGCTGCCAGTTCACATCCCAATAACTGGCACCAGTCAAGTACAATTCCGCCCACGAGCGCTCACCATCAGCTTCGCCATCCAATGGACCAATCTGCTCGGCTGTTGCCAGGTCGTACAAACCCTGTTCAAGCTGACCAGAGCTGATTCTTTGGATTCCTCGGTTACGCAAGGCGATGAAGTAAAGACCGTCCACATCCACCGTGCGGTACTCGTAATTGCTCTGCCGGATCGCCATGATATTTTCTATCGCCAGATCCCACTGCTGACTGGTGACCTGTTGTTGAATCGTACTGAAGGTTTCTTCAGCGTTGCGGAGATCGGGTGTCGAAGTCATGCCTGGTGTAGGGGTAAATACCATCGCAAGAGTCGGGATCGGTGTGGGTTGTTCGATATTCAGCAAAATTGTTCGCAGAAGTTCAGCCGCGCCCGGGAATTCCGGATAGATCTGAATCACATATTCAATGCGCTGCCTGGCATTTTCATAATTTCCTGTGGAAATGTCCTGGTATGCCAGTTCGTATTGTACGGACGCCTGTTCCACGATGGTGGTTTTCTCCAATGCCAGCCGGCGGTGTATGCCCCGGTTGTACCCGATCCAGCCTCCCAACACCAGCATGACAATCAAAAACAAGACCCCAATCCAAATCCAGGGGGTCCTGCGCTTCTTCTTGGGGTTTTCTGCTTCACCCATTTCAAGGTTTTCAGAACCTTCAGAATTTACGGGAACTTCCGCTGGCTGTTCTTCCTGAGTTGGTTCTTGTGGTTTTTCGTTTTCAGGTTCTTCGTTATTGTTTTCCATAGCTGAAGAATTATACCCTATGGTCACAAACTGAGTAAATGGCGTAAATCTTTTCGAATGACAACCCCAGCAAGCAAAATACCAACCACCGCACCGAGCACTGCTGAAACCAGTGTCCCGGAGTAGCCAGGGAGAAACCGCATCACTAGGTAAACAGCCATGCCACCCACAACGGCAGCCAATATACCTCTCAAGAGAGAAGGAGTCACCACTTGCCTGGATGGCAGCTGTTTGTTCAAGAGGAAGAATAAAAACACTGCCTGGACGCTGTAAGCAATCGTATTGGCAGCCGCAATGCCGGACGCTTCATACCTGGGGAGTAAGACAATTCCAAGCACGAGAAATAGAACAAATGTCAATGCTGAGCCGATCAAGGGAAATTTGGGTTTTTGCATGGCATAAAACGAGCGCACATTCAATTCCACCAGGGAATGACCAATGATTCCAACCAAGAAGATCTTCGTAACATCCGCCACCCTGGTTGTATCTGCCAGGTTAAACCCAAAGACCGTCTGAATGACCGGGAAAATCGCCGTCCCGGCAATGACCGCAACGGGAATGGTCAGCGCAAGCATCACCTGGGCAGCTCTTTCAATTTGTTCCTTGAGTTTGTCAAATTCCTTGTTGCTAAACATCTCTGAGAGGGTCGGCAAAATCGCTGTGGCGATCGCTGTTCCGATCAAAGTCTCCGGAACCTGCATGATCCACCAGCCATAAGTCAGGGCAGTCACTGAACCGGTGCTTAATCTGGATGCCAGGTTGTCCTGGAACAGAAAGATCAACTGGATGAACAACATGCTCACGAGCCGAGGACCCATCAGGTGCAGCACCTTTTTCGTCTCAGGCGACTTGAGATTAATTCCAGCGTGCCATCTGAATTTGTATTTGATCAAGCCAGGCACTTGAATAAGCAGATGCAACACCGCGCCAAGGATCACGCCATAGACCAGCCCTTCCACGCCCAACCCAAAAGCAGGCAGTGTAATTCCGGCAATATGGTAAGGTTCGGTAGGCGCCAGCACTACCGCACCAAAGATCTGCCCAAGGTCATAGAAGATGGGCGCAAGCGCCGGTAACAGGAAATGCTGGTTGGCTTGTAAACCAGCCATGACCAGCCCACTCAGGGAAAATACCAGTGTCGCAACCAGGTTCAAGCGTAAAAGTTTTACGGTCAGGTCAATTTGCTCAGGCGTAAATCCAGGGGCGATGCCTAACTGACCGCTCACCAGAGGTCTCGCGAAGATGGCAATGATGACCGCCAGGGCAGCTGTGACAAGAAAGGCAAGATTCAGAATATTTGAAAACAGATCCCAAGCTTTAGCGCGTCCTTCCTTGGTAAGCACTTCGGTTAATACAGGAATGAATGCGATCGCCAGGGCGCCGCCTGAAATTAACATAAACAGCATGTCGGGAAGGTTGTTGGCTGCGTTGAAGACGTCCAATTCCGCTGAGAGACCAAATTGTCGTGAGATGATCATCTGGCGGCCAACGCCCAAAAGTTTGTCGACCGTGAATAAAACTGCCAGGAGTAAGGAAATTTTTGAGAGACGGCTGAGTTTTTTCATAAGACCTCGTTTTTTCGATGGCATTATTATGCCATACTCTCAACTTCTGAAGATGAACCGTTGGTGTTATATAATCATAACGAGCAATGCCAAGGAGCGCAACCAATGTCAGAAAATAAAACAGCAGGACAACTATATGTTGTCGCCACACCCATCGGAAACCCAGGCGATATCACCCTGCGTGCCATCCAGACTCTGAACGCGGTGGATGCCGTTCTGTGCGAGGAAAGAAAGATCGGGTCAAAGCTGCTCAAGCAACTGAATATCAGCAAACCTTTAATCGAGTTGAACGAGCACAACGAAGACAGCCTGATCCAGGAAGTCCTGGTGGAATTGATGAATGGCAAGAACCTGGCGCTGATCTCCGATTGCGGCACGCCGGTATTCTCAGATCCAGGCCGACAATTGATCGTTCTTTTGAATGAAATGAATATCCAGGTTGTTCCGATTCCCGGCACTTCCTCGTTGATGACCGCCTTATCGGTATGCCCGTTCAACCTTGAGCAGTACCTGTTCATCGGCTTCCTGCCTCCCAAGTCCGAACAGAGGCAGCAAAGGCTTGAAAAATTGAGCCGTTCGGAATACCCCATCATCCTGATGGACACACCCTACCGCCTAAGCAAACTGCTTCAAGAAGTCGTCCTGGTTTTTGGCAAGAAGCAGTCCATCTTTTTGGCTTGCGATCTCACCCTCCCTGACGAGAGACTCATCCAGGGAACCGCTGAGGAGGTCCTTACCAGGGTAAATAATCGCAAAGCCGAATTTATCCTAATCATAGACAAACCTCAAAGAAAGCGGTTTTCAAGTTGATGGACACCTTATCTGTCCGCGGTCATCATCTGCCGCTGCCGGCTTTTCTGCCGGATGCCACCTTTGGTTACGTGCGCAGCCTGGTCAGTGCTGACCTCAAATCAGTGGGCATAGACGCTGTCATGATGAACGCTTTTCATCTCATGCAGAAACCAGGCTCTTCGGTCATTCAGGCTCTGGGAGGTCTACACCACATGGCTGGCTGGAGCGGTCTCATTATGACCGATTCAGGCGGCTTCCAAGCCTATTCGCTGATCAGGCAAAATGCCAAGTTCGGCAGCCTGGGAGAAAATGGGATTATTTTCAGACCGGAAGGTTCCGCCCGTAAACTCCTGCTGACGCCGGAAAAGAGTATTCAACTCCAATTTGGTTACGGTTCGGATATTCTGATCTGCCTGGATGACTGCACGCATGTGGACGCTTCGTTTGAAGAGCAAAAGTTGTCCGTAAAACGGACGATCCAATGGGCAAAACGCTGCAAGAAGGTTTACGAAAACCAGCTGGCTACCAGGAAAATCAAACCGGAAGAACGACCCCTGCTTTTTGGCGTCATCCAGGGCGGAGGCTACCCGGAACTTCGTAAAGAATGTGCCCAGGCTTTGCTTGAACTTGGTTTTGACGGCTTTGGTTTCGGCGGCTGGCCATTGGATGACCAATCCAATCTGTTGACGGACATCCTGGCATATACACGGGAGGTTGTACCGGCTCAATTCCCCATCCATGCCCTGGGAATCGGTCACCCAGTTAGTGTGGTCGTCTGTTACCAAATGGGCTATGGGATGTTTGATTGCGCCATGCCCACGCGGGATGCCCGCCATGGACGCTTGTACGCTATGACAGGTCCAAACGCCATGCCAAGTCCAAAGTCCGATTGGTTCAAATTCAGATACATCGTTGATGAAGAAAATATCCGCAAGAATGAGCCCATCTCGCCGGGCTGCGACTGCCCCTGCTGCCGGGAACTCAGCCTGGGATATCTTTATCATCTCCACAAGATGCAGGACTCTGCCTATCTCAGGTTGGCCACCCTGCATAACCTACGCTTTATGACCAGGCTCATGGAAAGCCTTAGAAATGACGCTAAAAGACCCTGATCAGCTATCCCGCCTGGTTAAGCAAGTCCGCAACTCTCCCAAGTACGCTCAGATCTCAGAGAGTCTGGTTGAACGGATTGCCCGCGAAGAGTTGGATAAACACCCCAATTTTGAGGATAGTGTAAAATCAACCCGCACCCGCCTGCACCAAGTGGTTGGTGCCTACCTGGCGCCCAGATTAAACTATGCGCTTTGGACGGATATCTTCAGCACCATACCTGTCGAAGAGGAGCAGGAACGGAAATCCCACTGCCAGGCCATGATGAGGCTGCACAATTCCACTTCCGAGCGTCTCCCGTTCCTCGAAACCTTCTACCACACCTGCCTCGCTTCCATTGCGCCAGTCAGTTCCGTTTTGGACCTGGCTTGCGGGCTGAACCCATTGGCACTTGCCTGGATGCCTCTTGCGCCGGACTGCACATATTACGCCTGTGATGTGGTCCTGCCCATGCTCACTTTCCTCAACCACTTTTTCGCCACTCAGCATGTCCATGGACAGGCTTTCGACTGTGATCTTACCAGCACTATCCCTTCCCAAAGAGTCCAGGTGGCTTTTTTACTTAAAACCCTGCCCTGTCTGGATCAATTGGATAAATCTCTGGGCGCACGCCTGTTGGAGGAAGTGAAAGCCGATCATATCCTGATCTCCTATCCCTCCAAAAGCCTGGGTGGGAAGTCCAAGGGCATGCTGGCGACCTATACCGAACAGTTTGCTCGGTTGATAGCAGGCGCATCCTTCTCAGTAAAATCCTTTACTTTTCCAAATGAGATCGCTTTTTTACTTTCAAGGCCGGATTGATGGACCAACAATATTTTGACCAGCTGATCAATGATGTGCAGCGCTCGAAAAAATACCGGGATTTGGATCTGCCCACCGAAATGCTGCGGGAGCTTCTCAGCACTGAAATTGCGAAAACAGCATCAAAGGCAGAGATCACCCAGGCATTTCGTAAGAAGCTCCATAATATCGTGGCACCCTACCTTGAAAACATCGATTACCCGGAAGAAACCAGGATTTTATCCGGCCTTGCCCAATCAGCGCCTGAGGAAAATGCGCTCAAAGCCTGGGCGCGAAGTGTGATGACCAAACATGCTTCCACGTGCGAGAGGCTCCCATACCTGGAGAATTTTTTTGGAACCATCTTCCAATACACGGGCGCGGTAACCAACATCCTCGACCTGGCCTGCGGGCTCGACCCGTTGATGCTGCCCTGGATGAATCTGTCAGCCACCCAAAGCTTCAGCGCTTTTGATATTCACAAACCCCGCGTGGACTTCCTGAACCAGTTCTTTTCCCTCTTTTACCCCAATGCCCGTGCCATTCACCAGGACATTCTGGTGCAAACCCCCTCAGAGCCAGCGGATTGCGCCTTTTTCTTCAAGGAAGCCCACCGCTTTGAAAAACGCCAACCCGGTTGTAACCAAGGCTTCTTCGACCGCCTGAATGTCAAAACCATCGTAGTCAGCCTGCCTGCCAATGACCTGGCAGGGCACCATTCCCTGGTCACTTACCACACCAACCTGATCCTCAAATCTGTTGAAGGGTTTGCCTGGCAACTTGAGCGAGCCCAGGTTGGTGACGAGCTGCTATTCTTTATTCACAAATCATGAGCAAACCCAAGCCTGATCCCCCAGAACCATTGTCCTCCCCCCTGGACCGCTACAAGGGTTATCTTTCACCAGAGGATTACCTCAGGCTGCTGGCTGTTTCTCGTGAACCCGCCAATACTGCCATCAGGGTTAACTTGCTGAAAACAAACCAACCCGATGAAGATATCCAACGTTGGCAGAGCCGTTATGGCTGGTCCACAAAACCGCTGCCATTTTGCCCGGCCGGCAGGCAACTGCTGGAGTATGCCACCCCACCCAGCCAGACCCTCGAACATCGTCTGGGGTACTACTACATCCAGGATGCCGCTTCCATGCTGCCAGTCGCATTATTCAGCCCGCTTCGTAAAGGCGGTCTCACCCTGGACATGGCTGCTTCTCCGGGTGGAAAGACCACGCAACTGACAGACAGCACGCTTGATCATGAATTTGTGCTTGCCAACGATTCGAGTGCCAGCCGCCTGCAGGCCTTAAAAATTGTGATGCAAACCTGGGGCGCCTTGAATTTTGCCATCACCAATTATCCGGGCGAAAAATTGGGTGACTGGTTCCCCGAAGTTTTTGACCGGGTTTTGCTGGATGCTCCCTGCAGCATGGAGAGTCTGCGCGCTTCCCCAAGCCATCCCCACCGCCCGATCACGGTCAGCGAGCGGGCAAGATTGGCATCCCGACAGCTCGGTCTACTCAAATCTGCCGTAAAGGCTGCCCGCGTTGGCAGCGAAATTGTTTATTCCACCTGTACCATGGCACCTGAAGAAGATGAGGCCGTGTTAAGCGCATTCATCGATTCTCATCCTGGTGTTGTTCGGGTGGAAGCCTCTCCGGCAGTGGGGTTCCGCGCTCCCGGATTGACACAATTTGAAGGTGTGGATTTCGATCCGCAGGTTGAAAACAGTTTGCGCGCCTGGCCGCACCTCCTGGAAACCAACGGTTTTTTTGCCGCCAAATTGGTCAAACTCAATCCCTTACCAGCCTCTGATCTTGTTATGCCATCCCGTCCATTTGCCGGCACCGGTCTGGTTCCCTTGACCCCAACCGAGCTGACCCTGGTTGGCGAGTGCCTTCAGTCGCTTTATGCGTTCAATCTTAAGGTCGTGCTGGAAGAATATCAGCTTCAACTTTTCCGCCGGGAACAAAATATCTTTTTCCTGCCGGTAAGGTATCTCCGACACTTTGCCAGCCTGCCCTATTACGCGCTGGGAACGCCGGCTGGCAGGCTGTTTGGCACTAAATTTGAAGTATCAGCAGATTTTGTCAGCCGTTTTGGGGACCAATTCACCAGCAATGTGTGGACCATCCCGGAAGAACTGGTGGAAGACTGGGTAAAAGGCTCCGGCCTGCGCAATCTCTCGCTGGAAGACTGCCAAAAAGGCAGCATTGTGGCAGTCCGGGATGCCCTGGGCAGGAATCTCGGGGCGGGTAAAAATTTGCCCGGCCGCCTGCGCAACTTGCTGCCAAACCGCAGCATTAAATTGGTCTGATCACAACTTATCGTCGTTACCAACTGTCAGCCAGGTGGAAAATCACAGCACTGGCGGCGATGCAAGCCGTTTCCATCCGCAATATCCTTGATCCAAGTGAAACCTGCGTAAATCCGTTGGCTTCTGCCTGTGCCACTTCTCCAGCGCTGAAGCCACCTTCGGGACCGATCAACAGCAGCACATTCCGGCAAAGTTTTCCCTCGCGGTCGGCAAGGCGTTGGCGGGTTATCTGATTGCTATAATTAGCTTCCTCCCAGGCAATCAGGCGCGAGCAATTTTCGATGGAGGTTTTGATAGCTGACTGAAAACTTGCCACATCTGCCAATTCAGGCAGGATGGAACGACTCGACTGTTCAGCTGCCTCGCGGATGATCGCCTGCCAGCGGTTCTTTTTCGCCTCATCCAGTTTCAGGTTCCGGTCAAGGCTCCGTTCGCTGACAAAAGGTCGGAAGATTGCCACACCGATTTCTGTGCCCTTTTGCAGTATCCATTCAACTTTTTCCCGCTTGGTCAGACTGAAGCACAAGTGTAGATTCACGGTTGGCTCCGACCGCCCGGGGCTGCTTTCGAGAACTTCGCCCATCAAAGCCCTGCCCTCTTTACCAGCCAGGCCCACCAGGTATTCCATCCCGCTGTTGTCCAAAACGATCACGGTATCTGCAAGTAGGTCCAGGCGCAGAACCAGCTCGATCTGGTGGGTAACAGCTGGTGGAAACTCCACCCGATCGTTATGGATGAACTGATTGTCGATAAAAAAGCGCTGCATGATCCATAAAAGTATACCCGTTAATCAAGTTATACTTGTGCGCAATGGAAACGCAATCTGACCTCCTCCAGCCCGTTCACCGAACGTATAAATACCTCGACATTATCACAGTGATCTTCACGCTCGTCTTGGTTTTGAGCAATATCGCCTCATCCGCCAAACTAATCGATTGGGGTGTTTCTCTTTTCAACATCCCGCTGGCATTTGATGGCGGTACACTGTTCTTTCCAGTCGCCTATATTTTTGGTGACATTTTAACGGAAGTATATGGCTACGCGAAGTCCCGCCGTGTCATCTGGATCGGCTTCATCGGGCTGGTTTTCACTTTTTTAATGTTCCTGTTGATCCAAAAACTCCCTGGGGAGCCTACCTGGCAGGCTCAGGTGGGTCAGGATGCTTACGATAATGTCCTGGGCGGAATCAGTTCGGGTGGGATTGTACTTGCCAGCATCCTGGGTTACCTGGGCGGCAGTTTCTCAAATTCCATCCTGATGGCATTGCTGAAACACGTCACTCAAGGCAAGCGCCTGTGGGTGCGCACTATCAGCAGCACCATCATTGGTGAACTAGTGGACACCGCCATCTTTGTTGCGATCGCCTCGCTCACTCATATTTTCCCCTGGGAGTTGTTTTGGACACTCACCATAACCAATTACCTGTTCAAGGTGACCGTTGAGGTCGTCATGACCCCGGTGACCTATTGGGTGACCGCGAAATTGAAAAAAGAGGAAAAGCTGGACGCTTATTCGGACTTAAAAGACCTTAATCCCCTGTCTTTTTAAGTTTCGACTCGTCAAATCCTTCAATACAAACACAATATTCGCCCTTCACGGGAGCGGTTCCCAATTCAGCCGCGATCTCAGAAAGGCTGCCCCGGTAGACCCGCTCAAACTTCTTGGTCAGGTCATTCGCGACCACAGCCTTTCGGTCCCCCAACACTTCGATGGCGTTCCTCAGAAATGCTTGCAGGCGATAGGGGCTCTCATAGAACACCAGGGTATGAGCTGAGAGCTTCTCCTGCTCCAGGAAACGCTTTCGCGGGCCCTCTTTATGCGGAGGGAAACCTTTGAAAGTGAAACTGTGCAGGGGCAGGTCTGAGAGAGTCAATGCCATGATGACCGCCGAAGCGCCGGGGATGGCAGTGACTTCCACCCCCGCTTGAATGGCGGCGTGTGCCAGGGAATACCCGGGGTCGGAAATGGCAGGCGTGCCGGCGTTGGTCACCAGGGCGATATGCTCCCCCGCCTGCAAACGCTCAACCAGTTTCGGCACCATCTTGGCTTCATTCATCGTGTGGAAAGCCACCTGGGGTTTGGAAATGCCATAGTGCTTCAACAGGATGCTGGTCTTACGTGTATCCTCGCTGGCAATCAAGTCCACAGCCTTCAGGGTTTCCACCGCCCTGAAGCCCATATCCCCTAAATTTCCTATCGGGGTCGACACCAGGTACAACACAGGCTTACCTCTTCCCGTTCAATCGTTCACTCAACAAAGCGATGGTATTTTCATTGCTCGTGTGGTGGATGGTTTGCATTCCAAAAGACTGGGCTGCCAGGATGTTTTCGATCATATCATCCACAAACAGGCAAGTTTCCGGTTTGGAGTCCAATCGATTCACCGCGATCTCATAGATTTCCCGTTCTGGTTTGGCAAAGCCCTCTTCAGCAGAAATGATGATCTCATCCACAAACTGATCAAAATGGTAGAGCTTGATCATGATCTCACGCGCGGAATCGCTGGCATTGCTCAGTATTCCCAGTTTGTAACGCCCCTTCAGACCGGAAAAGACATTCAATAACGGTTGATTGAGGTTTTTAGGCGAGGTATTCAGTTTCAATAACTGTTCCATCAAGCTGTGGGAAATCTCAAATCTCTCAGCGGTTTGGCTCCAAAAATTTACCTCACTGACCTTCCCCCGCATGATGTCCCAGAAAACCGGGGAATTCGGGAAATCTCGGATTACCTGTTCCATTTCTGCCGTGTATGGGACACCCAACTCGTCGGACCATTCCCTAAACTTTGCCAGATCAGGAAGATTGATCAGGACGCCTCCAAAATCGAAAATGATTGTATCGATAGCCATGACCTTTTCACCATTCCAAGATGCAGCAATTATAAGGCATCCGAACTGAAAGTGATCAGCTTACCGTGTTAGAATCCTTATGGTCATTAATTATTTGACACAAGGAATGTGAACCCATGGAAAGAACAGTCCCCGTTCGCTCTTCAGAAGAAATCGACTTGTACTTGCGTACGATCTATTCGCTGCTGCGTTCCACCAATGAAGTGCAGATCCGTTCGCTGGAAGAAGTGCATTCCGGCATGAACTCCTCCCTGCATATGCACGCGCGCGACCCATTTCCAGATACCTCCGCGCTGATCTACAGCTTGTTGCGCCTGCCGGAGTGTATTTTTCAGGTGAAGAAGATCATCCTCGGTCAGACAGAAGCAAACTTTATGCAATATGGCTATGGGAATGTGGAAGAATGGACGGAAGTCGCTGCCAGAGCCAGACGGCGCCGCTGTTTTTTTGATGGCAAAGATCAGATGGCATGTTATATCGCTTCGCGGTCGGATATCGATGATGTGGTACCAACACTTACTGCCCTTCAAATCGAGTGGAACAAGCTGCATAACCTGCTCAGTACTGCGCCCAATGAACTCATCTTCACTGCCAGCCCGGCTGACCCTGCCTCCTTTCAGGAACTGGCAAACCAGCTTGAGCTTTCCGTCGGGGATTTGGCGCGGCTTTACACCATCCTTGGCGAGAACTTTAACGCGACCATGCAGATTTTTGCCTCCCAAAAATGCAATTTCCGCCTGCAGCTGCTGAGCGGTTCGCTAAACGATTACCGCAAGGCGACGGAAAAGTGGTGGGAAAAGATTGAAACCCGATATCCTGAGATCAACCGCAGACCCATTTACTTTGTTTCTTCCAACACTCACAGCATTGTCAACCTACTTTCGGGTTTCGCCCTGAGCAAGCGGGAAGAACTGATCGATTTTGTTCACGATATTTCTGAGCAAACCCTCCTGGCTGAGTGGGAAGACATACAAAATCAAAACGTTCGCTCAAGACCCGAGAACTTTTTTTATTACGTCATGAAGAAGTACCAATCCATGCCTGCGGGCAGGGCACTGTATGATGAGCAGCTTAACTTCGAGCGCGAACGGGGAATATACCGCTTCCCCAGTGTTCATGCCTTCGACACTGAAGCCCAGGTGATTGACCTCTCCAAACTGGACCCAGCCACTATCGATGGCCGGATTACTCCGGGCACCAACCCTGGAAGTTCCGAGTGGGAATTCTTGAAGAAAAGCAACGCGCTGATTGTCAACATAGATTATCCGCTTGGCTTTGGTGCTTATCACCTGCTCACCAAGGTCGCCGAAAATGCCAGTCAAATCCTGGGGATTTATGTCATGGGTAAAGCCGCCAGTCTGAACGCCATTCGCGGGGATGTCATCCTGCCCAATGTGGTGTACGATGAGCACTCCAAAAACACCTACATCTTCGATAATAACTTTCAGGCTGGCGACGTCTCGCCCTACCTGATATATGGTACGGTGCTGGACAACCAGAAGGCTGTCTCGGTTTGGGGGACTTTCCTGCAAAACTCAAGCGTGATGGACGTCATTTACCGGGAAGGTTACACTGATATTGAAATGGAAGCCGGACCTTATCTCTCGGCCGTTTACGAGCTTTTCCGCCCGCAGCGCCATCCGGTGAACGAGATTGTCAACTTGCATAAACTGCCCTTTGATCTGGGCATCCTGCACTATGCTTCAGATACCCCTCTGACAAAGGGAAAGAACCTGGGTGCCGGGGCGCTCTCTTACTTGGGCATGGACTCGACCTACGGGGTTTCACTGGCAATCTTGCGGAGGGTCATGCAGTTGGAGTCGCTGAGAAACTCCAAGAACGGAGGAGGTTAGGCTGCGCAGTTGTACATTTGCAGTCCGTCTCCTACAATTTCATACAGCAAATGATTTGGTATCTGCTGCTGTATAAGTGGAAATTTATTTTCAAGGCTTCATCACATTACAACATCGAATGGATTAGGTTTGTCTGCCACAACTAAAATGCGGAGAAGGCAAACCCTCTCCGCATTTATTCAATTCATTTGGAACATCCCCTCGTTCGGTTCAGATCCTTGTGGTTTCCGATCGCGCAAATTATCCCAATCTCTCCCGCAGCTTTTCAGCGCTCGCGCGGTAAGACTCCAGCTTTTCCCGTTCTGCTTCCACGATCTTTGCCGGCGCTTTTTGAGCAAACGGACCCGCCAGCAAGCCTTCCAGGCGGCTAATCTGACTTTCAAGCTCATTCAACTCTTTTTGGAGACGCTCTTTCTCGGCAGCATCGTCCTTGGCTTCAGCCACTGCCAGAAAAACTTCAATCTGATCCACGACCAGACCAACCATGCCCTGCAGGTCTTCCGGTTTCTGGTTTTGGATGAATGTGCCCTCGATGTTGAGCCCGGCCAAGTCACATATCAAAATCTTTTGTGATTCCAACAGAATATCCAGGTCTTCCGAGACCAGGACGGCGTTCAGTCTTCGGGAGGGTTCAATCTTGTACTCCGAGCGAATGTTGCGAATGGAGCGCACGATTTCCTGAATCAGGTTAAAGTCCTTGATAATGTCATCCTCCCACCCTTCCATGGCATAGCCTTCAGGCCACTTTGCCACAATCAGGGCGTCTTCCCAGCCTGTTTTGGGTCCGGCAGGGAGCACGGAATCCTGGCAAGCTTGCTTGAGATAGCCCCACAAGGCTTCGGTAACATAGGGTGTGAAGGGATGCAGCAGGCGCAGCATCACATCTAGGACGCGCGCCAGACCATAAGTGGTGAAGTAAGCCCGGTCCCCACCTTCAGCAAGTTGCCGTTTAGATGCTTCAAGGTACCAATCCGCGAATTCATTCCAGAAAAAGTCATAAATCTGTTTGCCGGCTTCACCATATTGGTGCGTCTCGAACAGGAAGTTGACGCTGTTGACTACCTGCTTCATTCTCGCCCAAATCCAGGAATCTGCCAGCGTCCAGACCGGCTCCCCCACAGGTTTCTGACCCACCTTGTCCACCGCCCCGATCACGAAGCGTCCGATATTCCAGACCTTGTTGGTGAAATTACGATTGGATTCGATCTTTTTCACCGAGACGTTCATATCGCTTCCGGGAGTGGATCCTACCAACAAAGTAAATCGCAGCGCATCCGTCCCCAATTCATCCATCACGAGTAATGGGTCAATTCCATTGTCCTTGGTCCTGCTCATCTTTTGACCCCTGTCATCCCGGATCATGCCATGCAAATACACGGTGTGGAAAGGAACCTGACCAGTAAACTCGAGCCCATCCATGATCATCCGCGCCACCCAGAAGAACAGGATGTCGTACCCGGTCTCCAATACGGAAGTCGGATAGAAATACGCCAGGTCTGGCGTCTCATCCGGCCATCCCAGCGCGGAAAATGGCCACAACCCGGAAGAGAACCAGGTATCCAGAACGTCCGGATCCTGTTCGAGCCTGCTGCTGCCGCAGCTGGGGCAGGCTGTGGGCG
>JBAQMM010000108.1:0-1925 GCA_049302815.1 Anaerolineaceae bacterium
GTCATAAACATACCACCCGCGCTCATCCCAATCCTTCATATCATAGGCTTTGGTCAAATCCGCTTTTTCCGCCATTTCAATGACGTAATCGGACGCGCCTTTTGTTGAGATGGCGTCCAGCACCGCGCCCTCAATTTTGTCGGGGTCCAACTCATCAGGTTGAATAACCATCGCATTGGTGGATTGTGCCAGACCGAAAAGCAAACCTATCATCAACAGGAGGGAAAAAACTCGAAATATCGATGTTCTACTCATTTTTGCTCCTTACTACAGTGAAATAAACGATTAACAATAGAAACTTGCTCAGAACCGAATTTTCATCAAGAGATTTTCTTAAACAGCACCTCCATTTTGGGGATAAGAAGCCTATTGTTCATCCAGATTTGTCTGTTGGACAGACGCCCTTATCAAATCAGTTAGGAAAAAATCATACCAACTTGAATCATCCACAACTATTGGACCAATGAGATAATCAAATTATAACACTGCCACACCCGAAGGCACGGTAAATTTTTGGTCTGAAGGGGTTTTTGATCCGTGGGTTTTCCTGTAGAGTATTTTCTGAACTTGGATGTGCCAGCATAGTCCTCATAATAGGTCCAGGTAAAAACCTCTTCCTTAAGCATTATTCCACCTGATATAATCTAAGGTTGTATGAACTATCCTTTCGCATAAGTAAAGGAGCATTGGAGGTTGAAT
Organism: Anaerolineaceae bacterium; assembly: GCA_049302815.1. Taxonomy (GTDB): domain Bacteria; phylum Chloroflexota; class Anaerolineae; order Anaerolineales; family Anaerolineaceae; genus Mesolinea. The sequence continues at coordinate 700 of JBAQMM010000108.1, forward strand.
GGAAATAGTTTGGTATGGACACTCGTGTTTTCGGATCACGGAACGCAACATGGGGACTGTTGTTACCGATCCGTTTGATTCTGCTGTGGCAGGTTACAGCCCGCTCAAATTAAAAGCTGAGATTGTGACAGTCAGTTGTAATGACCCTGCCCATAATTTTGTGAAAGCCATAAAAGGCGATCCCTTGGTTATCCACGGTCCAGGCGAATACGAAATTGGCGGGGTTTTCATCACTGGCATGCAAACCAGCGCGCACAAGAAAAATTCCGATGACATTCCCAACACCCTTTACTTGATGGATTTTGGCACATTGACGGTGGCACACCTCGGGCAGCTGACCCAGACTCCCAGCCAGTCGGATGTCGAATCCCTCGGCACGATCAACATCGCCCTTGTCCCGGTGGGCGATGGCGCCAGTCTCAACGCCTCCAAGGCGGCTGAGGTGATCAGCATGCTTGAGCCCAACATCGTCATCCCCATGCAGTATGACACCCCCCAGTCCCGAATGAACCTGGACCCCCTGAGCAAATTCCTCAAGGAAATGGGGCTGACCCAATTGGAGACCATGGAATCCTACAAAATTGCCGGTGCCAGTGCTTTTGTGGAAGAAGAAACGCATGTGATCGCGCTAGACCCCAGGTTGAGCGTTTGATCTACGATGAGCGTCAAGCTGATTTTGACCTGGAACATCAAACCGGGCAAGGAACAGGAATATTACGGCTTTATGGTGGGGGATTATCTCCCGCGCGTAAATGAACTGGGGCTTGAGCTGACCGATGCCTGGGTGACAGTTTTTGGAGATGAACCTCAAATCCTGGTGGGCGCCATCGTGCCGGATTATGCCAGGGCGCGCGATCTGTTGGAATCAGAGGGCTGGGTAAGCTTGAACGACCAGTTGTTGGAATATGTTGAAAACTACGTCTGCAAAGTGACCCATCAGAAGGGAGCCTTCCAGTTCTGATGCCAGCCATGGCGGAGGCTTTATTACAATGGTACGACGAAAACGCCAGGAATCTGCCCTGGCGTTCTGATGTCAGCCCCTACCGCACCTGGATCTCCGAGATCATGCTGCAGCAAACCCAGGTGGAAACGGTTTTGCCCTATTACCAGCGCTTCATCATGCGATTTCCCGATATCCCCAGCCTGGCTGCTGCCAGTCAGGCAGAAGTCTTGCAGGCTTGGGAAGGTCTGGGCTACTACAGCCGCGCGCGCAACCTGCACAAAGC
>JBAQMM010000109.1:0-3322 GCA_049302815.1 Anaerolineaceae bacterium
TCCCTGCTCCCGCGTTGGCGCGGCGCTTCCCCCATTCAAGCTGCCATCGCCGCCGGGGATGACCGTACCGGTGTGACCATCATGGTGATGAACAAAGGGCTGGATACCGGTCCGATCCTAACCCAACGCAACGTTCCCATTCGACAGGGCACCATCGGCAGCGAACTCTCGCAGCAGCTGGCTTTCCTGGGCGCCCAAACCCTGGCAGACATCCTGCCTTCCTATCTCAGCGGCATGCTGGCGCCTTTACCCCAGGATGACGTGCATGCCACCCATGCCCCCATGCTTAAAAAAATCGATGGTTTGCTGGATTTTTCACAACCAGCGCGGGCGCTTACCCGAAAGGTGCACGCCTACCAACCCTGGCCGGGTACCTTCTTTACGCTCAATGGCAAGCAGATCAAAATATCTGAAGCGCACGCGCACGATACCTTTGAATGTGAAATAGGCGGGCATTATATCGTAAACAACTACCCGGCCATTGGAACCACTGAAGGCTTATTGGTTTTGGATCAGGTGCAGCCTGAAGGAAAAAAGAGCATGCGCGGGACCGATTTCCTGAACGGTCAGCCAGGTTGGCTTTAGCCCCGCCCTGCTGCCAACAAGTCTTCCTCAAATCCCCCGCTCTATTCGTCCGGGAAAAAATTTCTGCGCCATTCATACAAGAGGTTCAAGGCTTGAATGGGCGAAAGCGCGTTCAGATCAACCTTCTTGAAGGCTTCCATCAAAGGGTTATTCTCAGGGAACAGGCGCAGCTGGTTTTCAGTGACATTCTGCTCAGGCAGCGTTTTGCCCGAGGTCGCCTCAAGTTGTTTAAGGATCTCATTAGCCCGCTGAATAACCGGGCCAGGCAGCCCGGCCAGTTGAGCTACGTGGATACCGTAGGAACGATCCGCGCCCCCAGGCACGATTTTATGCAGGAAGATGACCGTGCCTCCCGATTCGGACACGGCCACATTGTAATTGCGCACCCCCGGCAACATATCCGCCAGCTCGGTCAGCTCATGGTAATGGGTGGCGAACAGCGTGTAGGGTTTGAGCCTGGGGTGGCTGTGCAGGTATTCAATGATCGCCCAGGCAATGGAGAGCCCGTCATAGGTGCTGGTGCCCCGTCCGATCTCATCCAGGATCAACAGGCTGCGCGGGGTGGCGTTGTTGAGGATGTTGGCAGTCTCAATCATTTCCACCATAAAGGTAGATTGACCGGCATGGATGGCATCCTGCGCTCCAATGCGGGTGAAAATCCGGTCAACTAATCCTATCTCCGCCGACTCAGCCGGCACAAAACTGCCGATCTGCGCCATCAGGACGATCAATACCACCTGGCGTAAAAAAGTGGATTTGCCGCTCATGTTGGGTCCGGTGATCACCTGGATGATCTCGCCTTCCTCAAACAGGATATCATTGGAAATGAAACGCTCATCGGTCTTGATCCGCTCCACCACGGGATGTCTTCCACCGTAAATGGTGAGGCCTTTTTCCGCTTTTACCACTGGTCTAGTGTAATTATTCAGGGCAGCCACAGTTGCCAGGGAAAGCACGCAATCCAGTTGGGCGATCGCCCTGGCGGTTTCCAGAATCTGGTCTGCCACATTGGCAAGCTGCGCACACACCGAACGGAACACCTTTTGTTCCACCTCATGGATTTGTGTCTCGGCATTGAGCACCAGCGACTCATATTCTTTCAATTCCGGGGTAATAAAACGCTCAGCGTTCACCAGGGTCTGCTTGCGGATGTAATCCTCTGGAGCGTGCCCAGCGTTGCCCCTGCTGATCTCGATGTAATAGCCAAATACCTTGTTGAAACCCACTCTCAGGGTCTTGATGCCGGTGCGCTTGCGTTCCTCTGCTTCAAGATTATTGATCCATTCCCGCGCGTGCTGAGAGGAAAATAGGATGTTATCCAGTTCCTTGGAAAACCCTGGTCGGATGATGCCGACACTGGCAAGAGTGGCTGGCGGCTCATCCTGAATAGAGGTGTTGAGCAGCTCAAGTTGGTCAGAGAACCGGTGCATGCCCTTTGTTATGGGGGTGAGCGCTTCCACACCCTCCGGCAGAAGTTGGATAAGTTCTGGCAGCAGCGTCAGGTCTTCCCGCAGTGCCACCAGCTCAGGCGGTCTGGCACTTCCGGTAGTGATGCGGTTGACCAACCGTTCCAGGTCATGAAAATCCGCAATCAGGTCACTCAGGGTCTTGCGCAAGACGCCGGACTTGTAAAAGTACTCCACCATGTCCAGACGGCTGTTGATCGCCTGCAAATTGAGCAGAGGCTTGTTGACCCATTGGCGCAGCATGCGCTTGCCCATGGAAGTGTGGGTCTGATCCAGCACGCCAAGCAGCGTGCCCTCGGTCTTGCCCTCCCGCAGAGTTTCGGTCAATTCCAGGTTTCGGCGGGTTTCGGAATCCAGGACCATAAAATCAGCCAGGCTGTAAGTCGTAAACCCGGAGAGGGTTTTCAATCCGCTCTTTTGGGTTTCCTGCAGGTATTTGAGCAGCGCGCCGGCTGCCCGCACTGCCAGCGACTGATCCTTCAAACCAAAACCATCCAGGCTGGCAACTCCAAAGGCGCTTTTCATAAGCTCATTGGCCCGTCCTGGCTCGAAATACCAGTTGGGTACAGTTGTCACCATTCCCGGAAAGCCGTTGGGTAGGTCTTGCGCATCCGAGCGCAGGGTCTCCGCTGGATTGATACGGATCAGCTCCGAGCGCAGTTGCGTGAGCACGTCCTGGTGCTCCAACTGCGTGCCCGCGAATTCCCCCGTGGTAATGTCCAAATAGGCGATCCCCGCCCGATTCTCCTGCACGCACACTGAGGCGAGGTAATTGTTTCGTCCGGCTGAGAGCAGTCCTGGCTCCACCACTGTGCCTGGGGTGATCACCCGCACCACTTCCCGGGTGAAAAGCCCCTTTTCGGGCTGGTCCCCCACCTGTTCGGCTATGGCGACGTGGTAACCTTTCTCAATCAGTCTTCCGAGGTAATTCTCAGCAGCATGGTAAGGGATGCCCGCCATAGGCACCCGTACACCCTTGGCAACCGGCCGTGAGGTCAGGACGATGTCCAGCGCGTCCGAGGCTTTTTTGGCGTCGTCATCAAAGGTCTCATAAAAATCACCCAGCCGGAAAAACAGGATGGTATCTGGGTATTGTTTCTTAATATCCAGGTACTGCTGCCGGAGCGGGGTAATATCCTGAGGCATGGTTTCTTCCCTGAAGTTCTATTTCAGATTTTCGCGCACATAACCAGGCACTTGATCCAAGGCTTCGGCCAGTTTTTCCGGTTCCTTGCCGCCCGCCTGCGCCAGATCGGGTCGACCACCGCCCC
>JBAQMM010000110.1:0-3498 GCA_049302815.1 Anaerolineaceae bacterium
CCCCACACCCGCACCAGCCCAATCGGCATGGATACCGAGGTGTGCAGTTTTGCCGCTCTCAAAAACGCCTGGACCAACGCCGCAGAAAAATATGAGCGCGAGCATGTCATGCCCTTCCTCTATGACACACCCGGGCGCTTCCGCGTCAAAATCGTCGAGCGCGAGCCCAGTTTGGGGCATCTGCGCTTCACCGTCGATACCGAAGCCGACCTGCAGGTGGCACGCGCGGTTTATGCTGCCTTTAATAACCGCGATGACTTCACCCTGGAAGAGCTGCTGGCGAAGAACGACCAAAACCCGCAGTGGCAGGTCAGCCTGGCAGGCATCAAACACAAAACCTTCCAGGACGTGGATGAACGCGCCGAGCAAAGCCGTGAGCCTCTGCCCTCGCAAAGCCCGCCCGACCCTGCTACCAGGAAAGCCCACCCGCCCTCACCAGATAGTGCGCCCCAATGCCCTTTATGCGGCGGGCGGCAGGTCAAAATACTTCAGGAACTGAAGTCCTTCGATTTCCCAGTGATCTACTACCATTGCCAGGCTTGCGGTTTTGTCTTCCAAGACGCAGCCACCAGCCAGGCTGCCTCACCCGATTTTTACACGGAAAATTACCGCAAAATTTACCAGGCTACCGCCACCCCTACCGCCAAAGACCTGCGCCAGCAGCAGCTGCGCTCCGCCGATCAAATCCGCTTCCTGCATTCTCAAGGCGTCCACAATCTGACGCGCATTCTGGACATTGGCGCGTCAAGCGGTTCCATGCTGCAGGCTTTCCAGGCGGAATTTGGCGCTGATGTGGTCGGGGTGGAACCGGGAGATGCTTACCGCAAGCTGGCGGAAACCAAAGGCTTGGCCATGTTCCCATCCCTGAAAAAGCTCTACGAAAGCCATCCTGAGCGCTTTGAGCTGGTGAGTCTGATGCATGTGTTGGAGCACCTGGAAAATCCCGTGGAAACCCTGCACCAGATCCGCGAAGCCCTGCTCAGCTCCCACGGCTGGCTGCTCCTGGAAGTGCCCAACTTTTACGCCCACGACAGCTACGAACTGGCACACCTGGCGTGTTTCACTCCACATAGTATTGTCGAGACCCTGCATAAAGCTGGCTATGAGGTTGCCTTTTTACGCAAACACGGTTACCCCCGCTCAGAATTGCTGAATTTGTATCTGAACGTGCTTGCCAGGCCTGCCCAAAACCCAACGCCATCCTACACTGTGAAACCTGAAAGCGCGGTGCCGCTCAAACGGCAGTTGGCGATATTCAGGCGGCGCGTTCTCACCAGACTCTCTCCCGGACGCGCCTGGCTGCCGCTGGAGGATAAGTAATCCCATGCCGCTGCTCACCCTGTTTACCGCCCCCAAACCCTTTACCAACCCCCAGGTGAACCTGGTCCAGCGCAACGCTTTGCATTCCTGGCAGGCATTGGGCGGGGAGGTCGCGGTCGTTTTGATCGGTGATGAAGCCGGAATGGCTGAGGCGGCGGCCGAGATGAACCTGACGCATCTGCCCCAAGTGGCATGCAACGCGCTGGGAACACCTCTGATCAGTTCAATCTTCGCCCTGGGTCGGAGCGTCTCTGACAGCCCTTATCTGGCGTATGTCAACGCCGACATCATCCTGTTCCCAAAATTTCCGCAGGTGGTGCGCCAGATCGGGGCGGAAATGGAGCGCTTTTTGCTGGTGGGTCAGCGCTGGGATTTGGAAGTGACCCAGCCCCTGTCCTTTGAGCGTGGCTGGGCGGAAGGCTTGCGCCAGCGCGCCCACAACCAGGGCAAATTGCACGTGCGTGCCGGCAGCGATTACTTTGTCTTTCCGCGCGCCTGCTTCCAGCAAGTGCCAGATTTTACAGTTGGGCGAGCCGGCTGGGATAATTGGATGATCTACCAGGCACGCCGGCAGGGCTGGCCGGTGGTGGATGCCACCAACGTTCTGGACATCATCCACCAGAACCACGACTACAGCCACCTGCCCAACGGGCAGCCGCATTACCGGCTGCCGGAAACCAACGAGAATATCCGCCTGGCGGGTGGCAGGCGCACTATCTTTGACCTGGACGATGCCAGCCATTATTTCAATGGCATCCGCATTGAGCCGGCACCCAAAACCAGTCGCAAGTTCTGGCGGGAAGTGGAAATTTACCCGCTCATTAAACTGCACAGCACCCCACTGGCACAGGCGGTCTTTACCTTGTTCCACCCCCGCAAAGCCTGGGTTGAGTTTTGGAAGAACCGGGCACTCAAAAAACCCCAGCAGGGAGGCTGATCCATGCCGCGAATTGGAGTGAATCCATCCCGCAATCAAACCCTTGGCTACACACCACCCCGCGTGACGGTGGCGGTTCTGGTTTACGCGCCCCACCAGGCCGGCTATTTTCAACACCGCCTAGACGTCACCCGCCTGACCATCGAAAGCATCCTGGCCAACACAGAGCAGCCTCACGAATTGCTGGTGTTTGATAACGGCAGCTGCCCAGAAATGGTGAGCTTCCTCCAGGGTCTCTACGGCCAGGGCAAGATTGATCAGCTCGTGCTCTCCGCCCGTAACATTGGCAAGCTTAACGCCCTTTACCGCATCGCCCAGCTTGCCTGCGGCGGGGTGATCGCTTACACGGACGACGATGTTTACCATCTGCCCGGTTGGCTGCCTGCCCACCTGGAAGTGCTGGACACCTTCCCGAATGTGGGCGCGGTGACCGGCTTCTACATCCGTCAGCGCGTGGTCATGAGCTCCGATACCACCCTCAAGTACGCTGAAGAGAGCGTTGAGTCGGTGGAACGCGGTCTTTTGATGCCACATAGATGGGAAGAGGAATACATGGATAACTCCGGCCGCACGGAGGAACGTTACCAGAGCGAGGTGGCTGGCATCCAGGACGTGGTGGTGACCTGCAAAGGCATTAGAGCCTGGGTTTCTGCTCACCACTTCCAGATGCTCACACCCAAGGCGGTGCTGCTCTCTGTGCTTGAAGACATGCTTCCAGATGGCTGGAGCGACCAGTTGATGGGAAGAATGGTCGAAATGGACGATCGCATGGATCAAAAAGGCTACCTGCGTCTGACCACCTATCGGCAGACTATGCGCCTGCTCGGGAACGTCATCGACCCGGAAGTGGTCGAACTGGCTAAAAAGGACGGCATTCAAACACAGGCTGTTGAAAGCCCCGCCCAGCCTAAAACCGGCCTGGTCGGAAAAATCACCCGCAACCAGCATGTCCGCAACGGGATCCAGGGCTTGATCAATCATCTGTATAGTTTGTTACACCAAAATGGGAGGGAGGAATGAAATATTTGATTGCTGGCCTCGGTTCGATTGGCCGCAGGCACCTGCGCAACCTGCGGGCTTTGGGTGAAACTGACTTTTTGCTCTACCGTACCCACCGTTCCAGCCTGCCCGATGACGAATTGGAGGGCATCCCGGCGTATGAAAACCTGGCAGAAGCCCTGGCGCAGAGCCCGGACGCCTGTATCATCTCCAATCCCACCGCGGCACACATGGGCGTGGCG
>JBAQMM010000111.1:0-24329 GCA_049302815.1 Anaerolineaceae bacterium
TAAAGAGGTAGCGGGGTGCGGGGGAGTAGGAAGGGGCAGGCGATGCGATGCGAAGCGGTGCGGAAGCCTGCCCCTGCCTTGCCCCCGTTCCCTTTTATGCTCACGAAGTGTGCTCCACAGAAGAGCACACCTATATATTTTGATTCTCATAGGATGCGCACTGCTTTTGTGCACACCGGAAAGGCATATTGAGGCAATGCTTACCAGAATTCCCAAAGAGCTTTTCCATATTGAGAATTGTTGGCTTTTATTTTGAAACCGGTACAGCTGTTTCACTAAAAAATGCCTTGGTGAGCGATTCAGAGGTTTCCTGATCGGTCACGCAAATCTTGGCACAGAAAAGTGGATGAACCTGTCTGACCTGTTCAAGCATTCCCCGGGCTACCCTGCGGATGGAAAAATGGGCATTCTCACTGCAGCGCAACTTGGCGAAATGAAATAATTCCCTCAGGTTGAGCCGGCATAACACGCGGCGGTTGTAGCCATTAGGAACCACATACGCAGCGGTTTCCTCATTCCATTCCGACAGATCCGCATACAATTCGCCGGCAAGATTCATGGCTTGCCGGTAGCGTGCCTCAAACCCGACCTCGCTGATGGCTCTGGGAATGGCAAAACCGAGCCGCGCGGAGAGGGGTTGGGCAGTCTGGCTCATCATGCGATGGCGCTTGAATTCGAAGTAAGCCCCCTGGTCCATAACCAGGTCAAAATCATAGCTGGTGTATTCTAGTTCCCGCAAGGGCACATCAAAATCAGTGGCGCCTTTAAACAGGTTGTCAACCAGTCTGCCTTTATCTTCCAAAGGCAATAGCCGCACCGCCTGTAAACACTGTTCATAGCCTGCCTGACCGAAACGATACAGCAGGGCTGCCAGAACCTTATCTTCTCCTTCAGGATCAGCCTGCAATAGCCGGCACCAGTCCTGCCCGGCTTCCGATGTGATGGCATCAGCCTGCTTTCGAAAAGCCGCGCGCACACCATCAAGATAAGCTATGGGATTGGCATACTTGACCAGGGTCGGCAGTTCCTGGGTCGCCACGGCTTTGACCTCGCTGCCGATTTCCCGCAATTCGCTCAATTCAGAACTCAACATCTTTCTAATGGCGTATTCCAGCGCGCGGGCGTTAATGGTCACGCCAACGTTCGCCATGGCTGCCGCTGGAAGCAGGAAGCGGGCAACATCCACTGCCTTGACCCTGGCGCGGTTCGCCCAGACTTTTTCAGATTCGCCCTCATTTCTGGGGGTGTTGGCTTCGCTCCACGGGCGTAAACACACCAGAGCATCCGCGTAGGTCTGAAAAAGCTGGTCAAGCACCTCGCCATAGCGCTCTTCAAATTCAGAGCCAACAATTTCCTGCGGGATCACATAGGCTTTGGGGTTCCACTCCTGGTAGCGGGTGGATTTCTCAGTGTAAGAAGCAAGCCGGTTGGATTCAATCGTCTCGATTGCCAGGCGGGATACGTTCTCCAGTGCCAGGTGCAGAATGGCATGTTCCGCCACGCTGGAGTGACCATAGCCTACGATCCACTTTTCACTGAATTTGGCGGATTTTTCCGCGTCCAATTCTGCCGCGATCACGTCAAAAGGCTCCGGTGATCGGGAGGTTTTGGCAAAAGTGACGGCAATCGTTTCCGCACTCAGTTGGCTTGGGCTAAGCCGGTAGACTCTCCGAGAAAGATTCATGGGCAAGCATCCTCCTGGCCTGGACTTTATCCAGTTCGATCTGGGCGATCAGGTCCTGCACGTTGCCAAACTTGATTTCACCGCGTAAATGATGGATGAATTCCACCTTAAGACTTTCATGGTAGATATTACCATCAAAGTCCAAAAGCAAAGTTTCCACATTGGGTTTGTTGGTGGTTTCAAAGGTAGGTCTGACGCCCACACTGGTGACCCCCATGTGGCACTCACCGTTGAACCGGACAATGGTGGCATAGACACCAAATTTCGGCAGAATTTTTTGCGCATCCACCACCAGGTTGGCAGTGGGAAAGCCCAGTTTGGAGCCCAGATGTTTCCCTTCCACCACGTTGCCGGTAACAGAATAGGGGCGCCCGAGCAGCCGCAAAGTTTCCTGCACCTGCCCTCCATCCAATGCGTCCCTGACCCTGCCGGAAGAGACCGCCAGCCCATCCAGGCAGAAGGGGTTAATGATCTCCAAGCGGATCCCGTGCAATGCGCACAGATCCCGAATAACCTCACTGGTACCGACCCGGTTCCTGCCAAGGGTAAAATCCTCACCCACCAGCATACCCTGGATATGCAGATGTTTGGTCAGTTCAGCAAAGAAATCCTGGGGGCTTAAACCCGCCAATTCGTAGGTAAAAGGCAGGGAAATTGCATAGTCCACACTGGATTTTTCCAAGAGGGCTGTCTTTTCAGCCTTGGTTGTGAGGTAAAAGGGGCTGGTGATTTGCTGCAGAAAAACACGCGGATGCGGCCAGAAGGTGATCAGCGCGGATTTAGCCTGTCCACTTTGGGCATACTCCCGCAGGGAAACCAGTAAAGCCTGATGCCCGAGATGCATACCATCAAAGTTGCCGATAGTCAGCCACAGGGGTTGGTTTATCTGCTCAGGCCAGTTATCAAAAATCTCTGTCAATCCATCCTCACGCGATCAAACCATCCAAAAAAATAACCCTGATTGGCATTCACCAATGGAGGGTTATTAAGCTCATAAACCTGCCGGAGCTACAGGAAAAACACCTTGCGGGGCTGCCATTCTTTCGTCGCAGCATCATATTCCATCAATGCAACCAGTTCGCCTTCCTGGCTGATCGCACGCGCCCATTTTCCTTCCGGCATTTCTTCCGTGGCTGGAACGCGATGACCATGCCTGACCTCGTCAACCTGGTCAACGGTCAATTCGATCGAATACCAATCACCCAGGGCTTCAGCAGCCGGGATCAGGTACTGATACCAATCGCCATTGGCAAAAGCTTCCTGAAGTTTTCGCAGGGAGACGGCATCCCGCAGGCCAAACTGCCCGTTTTTAGTACGGCGCAAGCCGGTCAGCGTGGCACCGCAGCCGAGTTTTTCGCCAAGATCATGCGCCAGGGAGCGCACATACGTTCCGGAAGAACATTGCACATCAATCACTGCCTCTGGTGGATCCCAGTCCAACAGTTCCAGCTCATGCACCTGGATCAGACGCGGTTCAAGGTGAACCTCCTCGCCCTTGCGAGCCAGCTCGTAGGCTTTGTGCCCTTTGACTTTGATCGCGGAATACGCCGGGGGTTTCTGTTCAAATTCACCAATAAAACCCTGCAGAGCTTCCTCAAACTCCTCGTAGGTGATATCAACCGGGGAGCGCCGGATCACTTCGCCTTCGAGGTCATAGGTATCCGTGGTTACTCCCAACTGAATCACTGCCTGATAACGCTTGTCGGTAGCAGACACGTATTCGCTTAATCGCACGGCTGGTCCAATCAAGATCACCAAAACACCGGAAGCGCGTGGATCCAAAGTACCGGTGTGACCAGCCCGCCTGATGTTGGTTCCATTCCGGATAATTTGAACCACATCATGGGATGACATGCCCACCGGTTTATCCACGACAAGAACCCCTGAAACACTATTTGCTATGCTCGATTGTTCATTCAAATTGTCGTCTGACATCTGTTCACTCTCTAATCATAAAAATATTGCTATCGGATTTGCGATCCATCCAATAATTCCCGCGTTCGTTTAAGCACTTCAGCACGCACTTCTTTTAAACTCCCAGAAATGTCTGCCCCTGCCGCGGCCGCATGGCCGCCACCCCCAAATTCAAATGCTATTTGTGAAACGTCAATACCTTCTACTGACCGCCAACTGACTTTTACCCGGTCGTGTGCCTGCTCGACAAATAATACCACAACCAAGACATTTGACACCGAAGAAAGCAAATTGATAAGATCTGCGTCATCATTCTCCGGATAGGCGGATATAATTCTATCATTAAGGGTTAAACTTGTCCAAAGTAAACCCTGCTCATAGTCCAAACTGGTCAAGCCCTGTCCCCAGTAACGCAGCTCTGCGATGGAACGGGAAAGCAGAGTCTGGCGATAGACAAAAGGCAAATCCACACCCCTATCCATCAAATCAGCCGCCACCCGAAGCGCGCGAGTGCTCATATTGGAAGTCCGAAATCCGATGGTATCAGCGACAATACCGGTCATCAGGCTGGTGGCGACCTCTTTGGTCACCTTCAAACCCCACAACGGCAGGTGTTCTGCCAGGATGGCTGCCGTAGCTACCGCGTCCTCCTCCACCAAGTTGAGCTGACCAAAAGAGAGGTTGGTCTTGTGATGGTCGACCACGAGGTCTGGTTTTCTCAGTCCCTCCAAAACTGTGCCTGCGCGCTGCAGGTCACTGCAATCCACGACGATCAGATAGTCATAATCCGTCTGGATCGTGCGGCTCACCAGCCCGGCAGAGGGTAAATAGTGATATTTCTCTACCAGCCCATCTTCTAAAACCAACTGCACCTGCTTGCCGGCATCAAGCAAAGCCTGACCCAGTCCCAGCAAAGATCCAATGGCATCGCCATCCGGACGAATGTGGCTGACAATCACAATGGAGTGAGCGTGTTCAACTTGAGTTTTGATCAGCGCGTCCAGAGTATCAGTCACCCGCACCATCCTCCGATTCGTTTCCCTCATCTTGAGGTTGCGAAGGTGGGATGTCTCCCCGAATTTGCGCCAACAAGGTGTCGATGCGATCGGCTTTTTCCGGGGTGGGATCCCAAAAGAAGCGCAGCTTGGGCATAACCCTTAATTCGACCTCATTGGCAAGCTCAAATTTCAGAAAACCCCGGGCATGATTAAGCGCCTCAAGGACTTCGCGGGATCGCCCTTTGCCTTCCGTGGCTGAAACATAAACATTGGCATAATCAAGCTCCCGATCCACCTTCACATCCGTGATGTAAACATCAGTTAGGCGCGGGTCTTCAATTTTTGTAAGCAGGGTCATGGATAAGATTTCCTTGACCCGGTCATTTATTCTCTTCATTCGCAAGGTTGAGGGCATTTTTTTCTCCTCCAGATTGTGAATCGATCAGGCGTTTAGCCGCCAAATTTTTCCATCACAAAGCACTCTATAGTATCACCAATTTCAAAATCTTCGAAGTTTTTAAGTGTGATGCCACATTCCATCCCTTCACGGACATCGCGCACATCTTCTTTTTCACGCTTCAACGCGGCAATTTCACCGGTAAAGACGGCTTCACTGTTCCGGATAACCCGAACCTGTGCGTTCCGGCGAATTTCACCGCTAAGGATACGGCATCCGGCCGCCATTCCGCCTTTGGAAACCTTAAAGGTGGCCAGGACTGCCGCCTTACCGATAACCTTCTCGACCATTTCAGGTTCAAGCAAGCCTTTAAGCGCATTCTCCACGTCATCAAGCAGGCGGTAAATGATGCTGTACAGCCGAATGGAGACGCCTTCTGCCTCGGCGAGATGGCGGGATGCCTGATCCGCGTCCACACTGAAGCCAAGGATGATCGCATTCGAAGCAGCCGCCAGCATGACATCGCTCTCGGTCACATTACCTGTCTCAGCGTGCAACACCTGGATGGAGATATCTTTCTGCAGTTTGCTCATATCTTCCAGCGAGTTAACAATAGGCTCCAGAGAACCTCTGACATCCGCTTTGAGGATCAGGCGTAATTCTTTTGCCTCTCCCGTCTTGTAGCGGGCAAACAACTCTTCCAGGGTGGCCCGTTTAACGTTGCGTTTTGCCTCACGTTGAGCCTTTCGGTCAGCGACAATCTGGCGGGCTTCTTTTTCACTTTCCACCACCTGGAACAGATCGCCTGCCTCGGGCTGATGGTTTAATCCCATGACCACCACGGGGGTGGAGGGTGAAGCTTTCTTGATACGCTGGTGGCGCTGGTCAAACATGGCTTTGATCCGTCCATAGCCTTCCCCTGCAACGATAATATCGCCCACTTTGAGGGTGCCGTTTTGCACCAACAAGGTTGCCATGGGTCCGGTGGTTTTGTCCAGTTGGGCTTCCACCACGGTTCCGATGCATTTTCCCTTTGGGTTGGCTTTGATGGTCATATTGTCTGCCACCAAGGAAATTGTTTCAAGCAGGTCGTCCAGGCCCTTTTTTGACTTGGCAGACACAGGCACCACAAAGGTGTCGCCTTCCCATTCATCTGGCTGAAGGCCAATATCAGCCAGCTGGCGTTTGACCAGCTCTGGGTTGGCATCAGCCTTATCCATTTTGTTCAATGCCACCACGATCGGAACCTGAGCAGCCTTGGCGTGGTTGGCAGCTTCCCGGGTCTGGGGCTGCACGCCGTCATCGGCAGCCACCACCAGGATCACAATATCTGCCCCTTGGGCACCGCGTGCCCGCATGGAGGAAAAGGCCGCATGACCGGGCGTATCCAGAAAGGTCACCAGCCGGTCCTTGTGCGTCACCTGATACGCGCCAATATGTTGGGTAATTCCACCAGCCTCGCCTCCGGCCACATCGGTGTGCCGAATGGCGTCCAGCAGCGTGGTCTTACCGTGATCAACGTGACCCAGGATGGTCACGACTGGAGGACGGTTTTCGAGTTGGCTGGGATCTTCATCCAGGATCACCTTGCGCCACAGTGGGATTTCGCCAACCTCTTCAACAAGCTCTTCTTCTTTTTCCAACTGAGGTTCATAGCCCAGTTCAGTGGCAACTACTGCGGCAGTATCAAAGTCAATCTGTTGGTTAATGCTTGCCATGACTCCATTTGCCATCAGGATCTTAATCACCTGAACGGCACTGATGTCCATTGCGGCTGCTAATTCTCGTACAGTTAAACTATAAGGGAGTTTTATGATCTTCTTCCCATCATTGCCCATAATTCACCTCCAAAACTTCTGTTTCTAGTTTATGGCAGGGTTCAAACGACTCTGATCTCTCTGTTACCTGAGCAAGACAAGGGAAAAAGCGTTAAATCATCTTTTGTCCTTATCTGGAGGGTTCGAAACCGTGGACCCCGTCGCTTGAACGGGCTCCGCGGGGAGACTCTCCATGTAAGCGGTCAATGTGACCAGGTCTTGCCCAGATATTGTCGTTCGCAACGCACCGGCGAGGGAGCCTTTCAGCCCCTTAACCCAACAACTCTTCAAGTCGTGTAAGTAAGCACCCCGACCTGAAAGTTTGCCTGTTGGGTCAATTTTCACACCTTCTTCCACCCGCACCACGCGAATCAGCTGCCGTTTGGGTAATACCTCGCGGCAACCAACGCAAGTGCGCTGTGGGATGTGCTTGGATCTCGTTTTGCTTTTTGCTGCCACCTTTTCTCTGCTTCAAATGCTCAAAGCTTAAATCTTACCAATCTTCCCAGCCATCTTCCTTCTTATGTTTATAGTGAACAACGGAAGTGTCCTTATCGGGGTCGTACTCAACAGTATAACCCTTTTTCTTTTTGCCCTTGGACTTCTTTCCCAGCTTCAATTCACCCTGGTCTTCCTCATCCGTAGGAGCCTCATGTTCTTCTTTGGTTCTTCGGATGGATTCCATATTGAAGAGTTCTTCAAAGCTCTTCTCATCCGCTGGTGCTGCTTCAGGGGCTTCAACCAACTCAACTTCCGGCTCAGTTTCAACCTGTGCCTGGGCTGGTTCCTCCGCCATGATTTCCGGGACAATCTCAGCGGCAGGCGCTTCGTCTGCGGGTTTAACCTCAGCGATCACCTCACCCGCCGGCTCTGCAACTTCGGTTTCAACACCTACAACAGGTTCCGGGGCAGGAAACTGGTAAGTGTTGACGCACTCCAATATTTCTTCGTATGTCTTGGGACCAATTCCGTTGTATGCCAGGATGGCATCCGGATCAAGCTTGGTTTGCAGCATCAGGTCGCCCAGAGTTTCCAGACCGGCCTCCTGCAGAATGATCAGGGAGTGTTCTTTCAAGGGAACATCCATGATGGAAATCGCAAAGGCGCGCGGGTCGATAGTCTCACGGACGGCTTTGATGTGCGCCTGGGTGGCTTCATCTTCCAGTTTACGCTCAGCCTCACCGCGCTTTTCGATCCGGTCGACAAAGCGAGCCAGCAGCATGTTGTCATCCTGGGATAGCGCCCGACCTTCTTCCTTCTTTTGCAGAAGATCTTCCACACGGGAGACGTTTTCAGCCTCCTGCGCAGCCAATTCGGCCAAGGAGGAATCTTCGCGCAATTTCACCAGGGCTTTGCCGGCTGCTTCACTCACACTCATAATGTCAATGCGCCAGCCGGTCAGTTTCGCTGCCAGGCGGGCGTTCTGCCCTTCCCGACCAATTGCTAGGCTCAGCTGGTCCTCGGGCACCACCACCATGGCGGTCTTGTTTTCACCGCCACCGTGGTTGAGATACACACCGGAAACTCTGGCGGGGCTAATGGCTTTGGAGATGTAGACTGCCGAATCGTTGTTCCACTCGATCACGTCAATTTTTTCATCATGCAGTTCACGCACGATGGCCTGGATGCGCACGCCGCGCTGACCAACACAGGCGCCCACTGGATCAATGCCCTGCTGGGTGGCTGAAACAGCCACTTTAGCTCTCTGCCCGGGTTCACGCGCGATGGATCGAATCTCAACAATGCCGTGGTAGATCTCAGGCACTTCATTTTCGAGCAATCTGCGTAGGAAATTGCGGTGGGTATGCGAGAGCATAATCTGCAGCCCCTTGGGCGTATCCTTGACTTCATAGACATACGCGCGGATGCGGTCGTGCAGGCGGAAACGTTCGCCGGGGATCATGTCTTTGCGCAGCATGGTGCCCTCTGCTTTGAGATCCAGCCCGATGGTGGCCTGGCGGGAATTGACCGCCTGGACGACGCCGCTAATGATTTCTCCGACCTGGCGCCCGAAGAACTCAAACTGGGCGGTTTTTTCAGCGTCGCGGATCTTCTGTTGGATTCCCTGCCGGGCAGTTTGGGCAGCAATACGGCCAAAATTTTCCGGGGTGGAATCCACCAATACCAGGTCGCCGATCTGGGCATCCGGGTTGTATTTGCGCGCTTCTTCAAGCAAGACCTCGGTGCGATAATCCGCGACCGTTTCGGACACCTCTTTTTCGGCAAACACCTTAACGATACCCTTTTCAAGATCAATATTGACCTTTACATCCTGGGCGGTGGAAGCATTAACTGACTTACGGTAGGCGGTCACCATGGCCGATTCGATGGCGTTCATGATAACATCCCGTGGCAATTGTTTTTCTTCCAAAACCTCGTTGAAAGCTAACGCAAACTCGCTCTTCATAGTTTTCCTACTCCAAAATTATTCCACTTGTTCCCTGATACAAAGAAAAGTGGGGGGCACCCACTTTTCTGATCCGAAAAGTATTGCTCTATTGACTTACTGCTTATATATTATCATGTTTTCGAGAAAATGCAAGAAGCACCCAGAGGGTGTTGAAAAAGAATTCAGAATTGACCATACCGGGAAAATGTGATTCAATAGGAGGTAATCCACCCATGGAGGAAGACAAGATGGAACGTGAGCGGTTTGTTGAGACAGGGGAACACTCCTTCTACGGAGAATACCTATACGATCAGATCGTGCCGCAGGAACATTTTCTGCGGAGATTATTGCAGATCATCGATTGGCAGCGGTTCACGCGGAAGTTGATCCGACTGTACAAAGGGGAAGGGGTCGTCAGTCGGCCACCCTTTGATCCGGTTCTGATGCTCAAGGTAGAGCATGCAAATGCCTGAAGAAAAACTATTGGGTATAAATCATACAGGATTAGTCCGACTTAATGGGTAATCAAACTAATCCTGTAACCAAATTGGAAATTAGTTAGTCGGAGAACTTTACAACCGACTTAAGAATATCCTTGTTGTGTTCTGCGTTCTCTATTCCTTCCTTTACATGATCAAAATCAACGATTGTCGTGATAATCTGGGATGGATCAAAGCGCTTGGTCGACAGGAGATTGATTGCTTTAACAAATGTGTCATAGGTGCCAGCATATGTTGAAACAATTTTCAGTTCCTTGCTATAGATCTCAAATGGGCTCACGGGAATGGTGACATCTGCTGGAGCAGCCCCGAACACCACAATGGTCCCGCCTTTCCTGACCAGCTTGAAGGTCTGGGAATATGTATATCCAGAACCAACGGCCTCAATAACTACATCTGCGCCTCTTCCCCCGGTTTCACGTTTTACAACCTCAACTGGGTCATCCTTCTTTCCGTCGATGACGACATCAATACCCATCTCTTTCGCTTTTTGAACCCTCACCGGGTTCAGCTCTGAGATGATGACCTTTCCAGCGCCTTTTAATTTTGCAAGAAGAGAATGTGCCAAGCCCATTGGCCCTGCCCCAATGATGGCAACGGTATCTCCATATTGGATCCCTGCTCGATCCTGCCCGCTAATTGCGCAGGCCATAGGCTCGATGTACGCACCATTGATCCAAGAAATCTCATCAGGCAGTATATAGATATTTTTTTCAGGAACTTTGATATATTCTGCGAATGCGCCATTGACATGCACACCGAGTTGGACAATGTTTTCGCAATGCAGTTTCTGCCCGATTCTGCAGAAATAACAGGTACCACAATTGATATTAATATCTGCTGTGACCCTGTCTCCGGGTTTCACAAATTTTACATTTGCTCCAATCTTTGCAACCTCACCAGAGAATTCATGCCCCAAAATCAGTGGCAAGGGAGCTGGAAATCTTCCCTCATAAATGTGAGGATCCGTGCCACAAATTGCACAGGCTTTTACCTTGATCAAGACTTCATCCGCAGAAATTTCCGGGACTGGAACATTTTCTTGTCGCATATCCTCTTTTCCATACAAAACATAGGCTCGCATCTTGTTTTCCATGACACTATTCCTCCTCGAATAGATTCTTTAAGAACTTTATCGATTCCTTTGTATACTGATCAAAAAATTCAGGAGAGCCTTCACCTTCCAGGACCATAAATGGATCCGCTGCGGCTGGCAAAAGTTCCATCGATAGCGTTCCGTTGTAATCAATATCCCTTAACGCTTGGGCAAAGGCTTTGAAATCAATGTGCCCACGGCCTGGAGCCTTGCGATTGCTATCAGCAACGTGAACATAAAATAGTTTTTTGCCAGTTAACCTGATCGCATCAGCAATATTGTCCTCTTCAATGTTCATGTGGTAAGTGTCAGCCATACAACCAACACTTGGTAAGTTCACCATATTCGCGATCTCAAGTGATTGTTCCATGCGGTTGACAAAGTAAGTCTCATAGCGATTCCAAGCTTCCAGAGTCAGTTTAATCCCCTTCTCGAGTGCATACTGCCCGGCTTCTTTAAGACCCTCGATAGCCCATTTAAGCTCAGTTGCTTTATCCGCTTCTGGTCTGATTTTCATATTTGCAGTCACCTGAACCGAAATGAATTTTGCACCAATGGTGACAGCAAAATCAACACAATCCTTGATGTATTTCACAGTGTTCTCACGGATTGCTTTTGTTGAGGAAACAAGATCCCTCTCCTGGGTGAAAAGTGCGCAGATCGATGAGGCTTGAATGTGGTTTTCTTTCAAACTTGTCACTATCTTTGCAACATTTTGTTTCTCGGGCTCTCCGATGAAATCGACATAATCATACCCAGCTTGTGCAAGCCGCTCAATGCCTTTGGTGATATCTTCACCCGCATAGACAAGTGTATTGTAGGAATACGTAATATTCATTTTTTCCTCTTATTTTATATCTATTGATGTGAACCCTAATTTAGCTTTAAGCCCTATTACCATTAAGTCAGCTTCACCTCTCTCTTTAAATAAAAATTTACCTTAGCTGTTCCCGGACAATGTCTTCTCTAATGTCTTCATATAAGTGATGGCTTGCTCGGCGTAACCGTCCATAAGTGTAGACTGGGTTTCAACGTTGCCAGAGGCATATGGATTGGCCAACCTGGGCATGAATTCCATCGTCAAAGGTCCTTGGTAGTTAATGTCGCGAAGCACATAGAGGATTTCTTTAAAATCAATCCGCCCAAGCCCAGCAGCTTCTCTCGTGTTATCTGCAACGTGAACATGCATTAACTGATCTGCAATCATCCGTAAGCTCGCTCCCATATTGTTTTCTTCGAGACTCATATGGAACACATCAGCCATAATTCCTACTGCAGGATGGTTTATCTCTCTGACCAATTGGTAGGCTTTAGTCAATGTATTCACAAAATAGGTCTCATACCGGTTGATTGCTTCGATACATAGACGGACCTGCTTGCTTTCAGCATAGTCCGCCGCAAGGCGAATGTTTGTGACTGCATTAGCCCAAAGTTCGTCGTAGCTATGATCTTTTGGGATTTCGGTTCGTCCGACAGGGGAAGGTACAACAATCACATATGGCGCGCCAACTTTTACTGCAAAATCAATGTTGTCACGAATGTATTGCACCGCTTTATTTGCTAAATCTAGGTCACCGGAAGTAAGATCCCGATTTTCCGGGAAGATACCGCAAAGTGAAGTACATATCAATCCGTACTTTTTAAGAAGACCGGCCATTTTTTCCTGGTCGGTTGAATAGGGTTCTCCAGCGAACTCAATTCCGTCATAGCCAAATTTCTTCAGACGCTTGAAACTGTCTTCAACATCTTCATTCCCTAAGATCCATTGAGTAAGACTATATCTGTACATTTGCGTTCTCCTTTGCTTTCTTGTTATTCAGTCTTTAAAGCTGAATCAAACGCGATGCTTGACGGTGAAAAATTGATGCGGCGCACAAATTCAAGGGCTTCTCTGGCGCCAAATTCCCTCTCCATCCCTGAATCTTCCCATTCGATAGAAAGTGGGCCGCTGTACCCAATTTGGTTTAATTCACGGATGATGCCATCAAAATCAACATTGCCATGGCCCAATGACACAAAGTTCCACCCACGCCGGATGTCACCAAACTCGAGATGGGAACCCAAAATGCCTGAGCGATCGCTTCGATTCAACTTCACATCTTTCATATGTACATGATATATTCGATCCGAGAAATCGCGGATGAAGGTCTTTTCGTTAATTCCCTGCCATACCAGGTGACTTGGATCAAAATTGATCCCCAGTGTCTGGCGATGGTGAAATGTTTCGAGAAGCCGTTGGGTTGTATAATAATCAAATGCAATCTCAGTGGGATGAATTTCTAATGCAAACTTAACCTCATATTCATCAAACACATCAAAGATCGGGCTCCAGACATCATAAATTTTTTGATACCCATCAGAAACCATTTCCGGAGGAGTTTGTGGGAAAGAGTACCAATAGTTCCAAATCGGCGAGCCCATGAAGCACGTCACAATTGAGATGCCCATTTTATTGGCAGCAATGGCAGTGTTCTTCATCTCATCCACAGCCCATGCTTTAATCGCAGCTGCATTCCCTGATATCCTAGCAGGTGCAAAATTGTCCAGCCTTTGGTCCCATTCACTCCCTACACATTGCCCAGCAAGATGCGCTGAAAGCGCATAACACTCAAGGCCATAGGCCTTGAATGTGTCTTTGACCTCAGCAAGATATGCATCATCTGAAATCGCACGGTTGACATCAAAATGTGCATGCGTCGCTAATTCAAGGCCATCGAAACCGGCCGAGCTGGAAAATTCACATAATTTTTCGAGACTTAGATCACCGAATTGTCCTGAAGCTAAGGTTATTGGTCTCACGGTTCTCTCTTATTCTACTTTAATGGTTCTTTGTTCTTTGGCTGACTTGAGAGCTGCGAAAACAGCCTTCATAGAATTCATAGCGTCTTCACCTGAAATTTCTGGAGGAGTGTTTGTTTTGAGACAATCGATCCAAAGGTTAATGACACCAGATTTTGTCTGGTTGTCATTGGTTTGGATCTTGTCAATTTTATATTTAATCTTTTCCCCGTTCTTTTTCTCGACCACGATCGCGTATTTCGGATCCTCATAAATATGCATGATGCCTTTTGTGCCATATAAAATTGTTGAGTTATCCTCAGCGCCATAATAAGTCCAGCTAACTGTCATTGTTCCGACAGCACCACCTGACATTTTGTAAATGCAGATCGTGTTGTCGTCCACTCCAATTGGTTGACCATCCTGGTCTTTTTTGTCCAAGGTAACAACGCATGCAGTCACCTCGGTTATGGTCTGCCCGGTCAGGAACTGGATCAAATCTGTCTTATGAATGCCAAGGTCTGCAATCGCGCCTAAACCTGCTCTGGTCTTGTCAAAAAACCAATTGGTTTTGGTATCAATAGTCCAGGTTTCAGGTCCACTATGCCCAAAATTTGTTTTGAAAGTAATGATCCGACCAATCACATCTTCCTTGACCAATTGCCTGGCTGTGTCGTGTGCCTTCGAAAGCCTCTGGTTATGCCCGATCATGAGAAACTTGCCTGTATCCTTAGCTGTTTTGACCATCAGCTCGCATTCTTCGATTGTGGTAGCCATGGGTTTCTCACAAAGCACATTTTTGCCAGCCTTTAAGGCCTTTACCGTCATTTCGCAATGGGCATTATTCGCCACACAGATGCTTACCGCATCAATATCTTTCTGTGCAATCAATTCATCGAAGGATTTGTAAGCTTTTGCACCATATTTTGCAGCAAACTCATTTGCCCGATCTCCATTGAGATCGTAAACCGCTGCGATTTGACAATCCGGGTTATTTGCATATTCAGGGAAATGCCTGGTCTGGGCAATTTTTCCACAACCGATTACACCTACTTTGATCATTTCTGACCTCACATTCTTAATTAATCCATTCCAATACGATTGAATATCCAACCCAAACCTATGAGCGAACAGATGCCCTTGTATCAAAAATTACTGCGATCAGGATAATGATCCCTTTGATTATTTGCTGCCAGTAAGTAGAGACATTGATCATCGTCAAGCCATTTGTCAGAATTCCGATCAGCAGGACGCCGGTGATGACACCCCAAAGCTTGCCTTTCCCGCCAGTCATGCTGGTGCCACCCAAAACCACTGCCGTGATGACATCCATCTCCGCTCCATTGCCGGAAGCTGGTAAGCCACCACCTAAACGGCCAGCAAGGATGAATGCAGCAAGGCCATTCAAAAACCCTGCAATAGTGAAAACTAAAATCTTGATCTGGTCAGTTTTTAAACCTGAATACCGGCTTGCCTGTTCATTTCCGCCGCTTGCATAAATATGTCGGCCAAATCGGGTATATCCAATTAGGAAATGGCCTAGCAGGACCACAACCAACATGATTATGACTGGTATCGGTATGATGTTGAACACATATCCAGACCCTATATGTGTGTATCTGCTATCAGTGACCCCAATAGGAGTTCCACCTGTCAGCACATAACAACCGCCTCGTAACATGGTCATCGTTGCCAGAGTCGTTATGAAGGCAGGTATCTTGAATTTGGCGGTTACAAGCCCATTGAAAAACCCGATCAAGGTCCCGAGACCAAGTGCAACCAAGACCGTCAGGAAAATATTCTTTGTTGCCAGGAAGGTATATGCTGACATAACGCCGATGAAAGCATAAGTAGAACCAACTGATAAATCAATACCCCCTAGTAGAATAATCATAAACATGCCAACCGAAGAGATTGCAGTGATTGACACCTGACGCAATATGTTGATCAAATTGGATGTTGTCAAAAAAGTATCCGAAAAGACTGAAAAAAGGATGATCTCGAAGATTAAGAGCAGGACTAAAGTGCCTTGTCTGACAAAATCTCTATTTTTAGTAATTCTTTCCATATTAGTCTCTCCTCTAACCTAACGCAGCTTGCATGATGATTTCCTGATTTAATCCGTTATTGAGTGTATCGAGCGTAATCTTTCCATCGTGCATGACAATGATACGCTGACTTACACGAAGAATTTCAGGCAGATCCGATGAAATCATCAAAATACATTTGCCCTGTCTTGCTAGATCGCGTATGATGTCGTAGATCTCTGCTTTCGCACCCACGTCAATCCCACGGGTCGGCTCATCCAGTATGAGTACATCCATATTCATAGTCAACCACTTCGCGATAACTACTTTTTGTTGATTACCACCGCTTAAATTGGTCACCTTTTGTCTCTGGCTGGGTGCGACAATTGATAAAAGTTTCATGTATTTCTCTGTCAGGCTTGATTCTTGTCTTCTGGTTGGTAGAATCCAGCGAAACTCGGATAATTTGATGAGTGAGACATTGTCGCGGATATCCTGTTGTAGATTAAGACCTTGCAATTTTCTATCTTCCGGGATCAATCCAATTCCGTGTTTGATTGCCGAAGAAGGATCATCTATATCAACCTTCTTATTATGTATGTACATACATCCTTCTTGAATAGGGTCAATTCCGAAAAAGATTCTCGCTAATTCGGTTCTTCCTGCGCCGATCAGACCAAATATTCCTACAATTTCCCCTGCACGCGCTCGGAAATCGACTTTTTCATTAAACTTGCCGACTAATACATTTTTGCATTCGATCACCACTT
Source organism: Anaerolineaceae bacterium (assembly GCA_049302815.1). Classification (GTDB taxonomy): domain Bacteria; phylum Chloroflexota; class Anaerolineae; order Anaerolineales; family Anaerolineaceae; genus Mesolinea. The sequence goes on from JBAQMM010000111.1 coordinate 16,371, forward strand.
CGTTGCACTCATTCGAATCGAACACCAGTGGATTGTTTTTAAATTCCCGGCCGATCATCATCTTGATTAATTCATTCTCTTGCGTCTCGTCCACACTGACCGTTCTAATGTATTGCCCATCACGCAAGACTGTGATTCTGTCCCCAATCTCAAAAATCTCCTCCATCCGGTGAGAGATATAGATTACCCCAATGCCTTGTCTTTTCAGTTTTTTTATGATTTTGAATAATGTCTTGACTTCTTTTTCTGACAATGCTGAGGTTGGTTCATCTAGGATAATAACTCTGGCGTTATATGAAAGGCACTTGGCGATTTCGACACACTGCTTTTGTGCAATGGTCAGCGAATTAACAATCTTGGTTGAAGGAATATCCAAACTCACAAGCTTCAATTGTTCGTCTGCATCTTTGAACATCCGCTCAAAGTTCACGAATCCCTTTTTGGTTGGTTCCCTGCCAACATAAATATTCTCGGCAATGCTCAGGTTTTCCATCAGATTGAATTCTTGAAAAACCATGCTGATACCCCGATCAATGGCATCTTTCGGATCCTTGAAATGCATTGGTTTGAATTCACCATTCTCATCCGGCAGTGAAATTTGGCCTGAATCCGCCTGGTAGACTCCCGTAAGGATTTTCATGAGTGTTGACTTGCCTGCGCCGTTTTCGCCAATCAGGACATGGACCTCGCCACGATTTAGTGAAAAATTCACATTGTCCAGCACGGTAATACCCGAAAATTGCTTAGAAATATTTGACATTACTAAAATTGTGTCATCCATGCCGCTGTTGTCTCCTAGTTGAATCCAGGCAATTGCCTACCGTCAACCAATCGGCGGCAATTGCCTGGTCCCACTATTTAGTCGCTTCCAACGAACTTATTTCGCGTTCTTCAGATGGTTTTGATCACGCTCAACGATCTTTGCTGCATTTTCCTTCGTCACAAGTTCATGCGGGATAGCAATGTTTTCTACCTTCTCACCTCTCATGAATTTGACGGCATTCGAAACAGCCTGATACCCCATTGTATATGGATCCTGGGCAACAGTCGCAACCAGGTTGGAGCCATTAAGGATGGCATCCATCACTTCATTATCTGTATCGACAGCAATGACATAGATATCTTTGCGGTTCACAGATTCTGTAGCAGCATAAGCGCCCAACGCGCATTCAGCATTGGCACCAAAGATGAGTTTTATATCAGAATTTGCCTGGATAATACTCTCACTTGTAGAGAGAGAGATTTGACGATCTGACTGTACATCCTGGTGGCTGATGATTTCAATGTCAGGATAGGAGGCTTCTATGGTATCGACAAAACCCCTTTCTCGATCTGCGGTAGCAGAAGCAGCTGCCCAGCCAACAATTGCGATCTTCCCTTTACCTTCCAGTAGCTTGCCGACGTAATCAGCAGCAGTCACACCAATAGCGTAGTTGTCCGAAGCGACATGGAAAGCAACGTCTGTTCCGGTTACCCCGATATCACTTGTACCAACAGCAACTCCTTTTTCTTGCAGGGACTTGATGGTAGGAACAATTCCTTCTGAATCCGCTGGCCCGACCACAAGCATATCAATGCCCTTTTCAACCATGTTTTCAATGTCAGCAATCTGTTTGGTTGGATCTCCATTAGCGTATTCAAAAATGAATTCGGCACCCAAGTCTTTTGCCGCAGTCTCAGCACCTAATACCTCGAGCTGCCAGTGCTGTACTTTGGTAAAACCAGCAGAAAAGCCGATCTTCAGCAGTTTCTCTGATGCAGCTGCTGTGGGCTGTGCCACTGCTGCGGTTGGTTCCGCAGGAGATTTACCGCCTGTGCAACCAGCTAGCAACGTCAAGGTAATCAAGGCTAGAATTAAGGTATAGATTGTCTTTTTCATTTTATTCTCCTGTTTTCTTTTTTTTGGTTATACTCTTTACAACATTAGTCCAGCATAATAAATTGACTTTACGACTGCTTTATTTGCTTCTCTTCTCAAGACTTAACAAGAGCAGTAGACTCCCGAAGAATGATGTCATATTCTAAGAAGATATTACCTCCTTCCTTTTCCCCTGCTATTTGCTTTAGAATTAACTCCGCGCTATTTACACCCAGGAAGTAACATGGTTGAGATACTGTTGTTAGTTTGGGGGTAAACATCGTTGCATACTCCACATTATCGAACCCGATAATTGAAACATCCTCTGGAACACACAGATTTAGTTCTCTGGCTGCACTGATGGCGCCAAGTGCGATAATATCGGACACACAGAAAATAGCAGAAGGCCGATCTTTGCGCTCAAGCAGTTCTCTGGCCGCCCGCTGGCCACTAACATAGGAATAATCGCTGTCTGCATAGGCAATGTAATGATTGCCAAAGTTGAATCCGGCGGCCGTCATTGCTTCCAGGTATCCGTTTTGTCTTAATTCTGTGGAAATAAATTGGTTGTAAGAACTGATGAAACCAATTCTTTTATGGTTGATACTGATCAAATATTCAATCACCCTTATAGCCGCTTTGAAGTTATCAATGGAAACATGTGAAATTGCATCGTCATTGCAGTATTCACTGCACTGAACAATTGGATAGTGTTTTGCCAGCTCAGGCAAATTAGCATCATTTTTTTCAGTTGAAAGAATGATGGCACCATCTGCAGTGCCATTTTTTAAGAATTCCAGATAGTTGCTTGCTTTGATCTGGCTAGCTTCTGTAATACAGAGCATGGTGATGTAATTACTTCGATGGCATACAGATTCGATGCCAGACACGATCCGTGAGTAATAGGGGTTTGTAATATTTGGGATAATAATGAGAACTATATGGCTTTCCTTACGACGTAAACCGCGGCCAAAAATATTCGGCTTATAATGCATTCTTTCAATCACCGCATTGACCATGTCTGCAGTTTCAGGTGATACAAGAGGACTTTTATTGACTACCCGAGAAACCGTAGCGACTGAGACGCCCGCTCCTCTTGCAACATCTTCTACAGTGACCATTTTTTCCTTGTTCAGAATGTAATCGATTACATTTGTCTGAAAAACAACTTTCCTGATTGAACGTAAGTTTATTCTCACCTCGAGTTTTTGTCAAGAGGTTAATTTCGGGATATTTAATGCATTATTTAAATGCTGTTAATACACGCAAACCTATCGTTAATGACAAGTATTATGACTTTGACTGAGTTGTCGCATGTTTACCAAGTTTGATTTAGTGATCACTCTTTGGAAATAATCTAAATAACCACTGGAGGTATCACATTGAGACACTTCACGGAAAATTGCTTATGTCCTAGGTGTTGCTTACTGACGATCTGTGGATGTGCCAAGGCTAAGGCACCAAAAGTACCAATCCATCGAGCTCCCGAAGTTCCCCATCATTGTTACGCTGCTGAATGCAAGTGTCAATTACTGAAATTGTCAACAAGTCCCCATGTGAGAACATAGACATGCTAATTAAAAAAGCATGATGCAAATGAAAAAGTCTTTCTGAAATGAGGTTAACAAGCCAAAAATCATCCAGCAGTAACGAAAGCCATACCTTGCTCGAGGTCAGTGATCCAACGGGTGTCTCTGCCTTCACCGATGGTCCATATGAATCCACAAAAGGCCAGCCTGATGCAGGATGGATACATGTTCCAGGTTGTTCCAAGGTTCAGCCCTAACGATATTCCCCAAAACGGCTTCCAGACCGTGGTCAAAATTGTCTTAATTGGTGATTGGGCAAAGACAAAGAATCTTGAGACTCCGCCATGTAATTTGAGTTTGCATTTTGTCAAAGCATGCGAACTGATGGCGCTGCTGGTTGAAGCAGAGGATTACAGCCTGCTTCCACTTGACCAGAAAATATCGGATTTCGTCCAGAACCAAGCTGGGTGCCATAAGTTAATTTTCGACCGTGCCCATGCTTAATCAGTAGTCGAACAAAAAGGTAATTCGCGTTTACTTGTACGATGCATTCTCTATTAATGTCCAATCCGTTATAATTAACAAACAAAATCACCCGGGAGGCATAATATGACCCATAAAAAACTTTGGTGGCAGCACGGCATTATCTACCAGATCTACCCACGTTCCTTCCAGGATACCAACAATGATGGCATTGGCGACCTGCCTGGGATAATCCAGCGCCTGGATTACCTGCAGGACCTTGGGGTGGATGGCATCTGGCTCTCACCGGTCAATCCCTCCCCGGATGTGGACTTTGGCTATGACGTGGCTGATTACAATACCATTGACCCAAAGTTTGGCACGCTTGAAGATTTTGACCAACTGATCCAGGAAGCCCACAAGCGTGACATCCACATTATCCTCGACCTGGTGCTTAATCACACTTCCGACCAGCACCGCTGGTTCCAGGAATCGCGCAAATCCAAGGACAACTCTTATCACGACTGGTACCTGTGGCGGGACCCGGCTCCCAATGGTGGCGTGCCAAACAACTGGCTTTCCACTTTCGGCGGTCCCGGCTGGAAATATGATGCCCATTTGAACCAGTATTACTTCCACATGTTCTGCCCTGAGCAGCCGGACCTGAATTGGCGCAACCCGGACGTGCGCCAGGCTATGTTGGATGTTTTCAAGTATTGGCTGGATCGCGGCGTGGATGGCTTCCGCCTGGATGTGTTCAACGAGTATTACAAGCACCCGCTGCTGCTCGACAATCCCAAAAAGCCCGGTTTCCACCTGCGCCCATTCGACCGCTTTGAGCACATTCACGACAACTCACAGCCCGAGATGTTCCCGCTCCTGCAAGACATCCGTAAACTGATGAACAGCTACCCTGAACGCTACACGGTCGGCGAAACCTTTATGGCTGACCCGGTGCACGCCCGCATGTATATTGGTCCGGATGTTCTTCACGCTGGGTTCGATTACACCTACGCGAAAAGCGATTGGAGCCCCCGCAGTTTTGGCAACGCCATCCAATACTGGGACACGCTTCATGGTGAGAATGCCTGGCCCAATTATTTCCTCAACAACCACGACACGCCGCGCTCCTCCACCCGCTATGTAACCGGTGAATCCGATGCCAGGCTAAAACTGCTGGCCTGCATGCACCTGACCGTACGGGGTACGCCTTACCTGTATTACGGGGAGGAAATTGGCATGCGTGATATCAAGGTCAGCCGTACGCACATTCAAGACCCTGCCGGCAAGCGTTACTGGCCGATTTATAAGGGCCGTGATGGCTGCCGCTCCCCGATGCAGTGGGATTCCAGCGGCTACTCCGGCTTCAGCCGGGGTAAACCATGGCTGCACCTGCACCCGGATTACCCGGCGCGCAATGTTTTGGCGCAGAGCCAGGATCAGGGCTCCCTGCTCCAGTTTTATAAGGATTTGATCAAGATCCGCAGAAACCACCCTGCGCTTTATGAAGGCAGCCTGCAATTGTTGCCCCTGGAACAGGAATCGGTGCTGGTCTACAAACGCAGCAGCAGCGACGAGCAAGCCCTGGTGATCCTCAATTTTTCCAATCAGGAGCAGATTCAAAACCTGCCAGCCCAGGAAAGCGAAGGGAAGCCCTGGCAGATCATTTTTGCTGGCAATGAACCAGTTTCCAGTTCCCTGGAAGAAAAGCGTATCCATCTACCACCGTATGGCCTGGCTATTCTGATTGTCTGATGCAATCAAGGAAAGGCGGCACGCTGAGTACCCAAAGTCAATGGAGCGATTTGGAAGCCCCGTTTGTGAGCGGGTATTCCAACCTGCAGACCGATCTGCCGCTGGACCGGTTTATGCCGCCATATTACCCCGACATGGCTACCAATTGGGTGCAAACTTACGCTCCACCAGGGAGTTGGATCTTAGATCCCTTTGGAAATAATCCCTATGTAGCGCTGGAACTTGCCAGGGCGGGTTACCGCGTTTTGGTGACAGCCAACAACCCCATACCTGCCTTTATCCTGGAAATTTTGGCATCCGCGCCATCAGCCCAGGAATGGGGGGACGCGCTTCAGGCGCTCTCGGACCAGCGCATGAGCGATGGTCAGCGCCTGGAGGATTATATAAGTGCCTTTTATCGCATCCCCTGCCCCAATTGTGGGCAGCCCGTGGAAGTAAGCAGCTTCATCTGGAACGAAAATTTGCCCGAACCCACCGCAATGACGCTGGAATGCGCACATTGTGGGCTGGCCGGAGAGCAGCCGGCAAGTACCGCACTCCTCAAGCAATTCAAGCCTTTGCCCTCCTATGCCCTGCATCGCGCCAGGGCGCTGGAGCTCGCGGCCGGATTAAATGACCCGCTGCGTCCCATAATGGAAGAGGTGGTGAAGTATTACTCCCCGAGGGCGTTGATCCTGCTGCAAACAGTGCTCAACAAGATCAACAATCCGGACTTTGGCCAGCGCCAAAAAAACCTGCTGCAAGCCATGCTTTTGACCACCGCCGACCAGGTGAATCAGTTATGGGCGTACCCACTGGGTAAGAATCGCCCAAGGCAGCTGATCCGTCCGCCTTCCTACCAGGAACTCAACCTGTGGCAAGCTTTGCTGCGCTCAAAAAACACCTGGCAGCTGTCAGCCCAACCCGTCGTGCTCAAATATTGGCCGGACTTGCCCTCACAGAAAGGCGGGCTCAGTCTGTTCAAAGGGCGCCTGCGGGAATTAGCCCCCCTTCCGGACCCAAAACTTTTCAGCCTGGTCTACAGCTCACTTCCCCGCCGAAACCAGGCTTACTGGAATCTCTCAGGGTTGTGGTCGGGTTGGCTATGGGGTCAGGAAGCCTTAGCACCCTTGCGCCACAGTCTGCTCAGGCAGCGCTACGATTGGACCTGGCACGCCCTATCGCTCGAAAAAGTGCTGACGCAGGTGGAGCGCATGGTCTTGCCCCAAACCCCGGCGCTCATCCAGATCAGCGAAGTCGACACGCTGTTCCTGATGGCTGGCATCCTGGGCGCACAGGGATCCGGACTAAGGCTGCACGCTTTCGCATTGGATGGAGAGGAAACAACTTTGCAATCCGTCTGGAAGGCAGACGACGACCCCGTGAATCCTGCCGCTGCCGGGAACTTGTTAAGCAACGCCCGCGAATCAGCCCATTCTTACCTGGCGCAGCGGGGAGAGCCTGCTTCTTACCTGGCAGTGATCACCCATATCCTGTTGAGTCTGCACCACCTGGGCTTACTGAAAGGGCAGCCACAAATGCAGCCCAACCACACCCTGAATGAACTTGAGGATGAGTTGGAAGGAGTTTTCCGGGATTCCGCCACTTTCGTACGCTTCACCCCAGGCATTTCCATGGATACAGGTCTGTACTGGTTGAAGAAGCCGCCAGCTTCTTACACCCCGCTGGCAGACCAGGTGGAAAGTGTGGTTTTGGAGGTCCTCCACCAGCAGGCATTTTGCCCCTGTGATGAGATCACTCGGGTCGTTCATCAAAAATGCCGGGGCGTGATGACCCCGGAACCGGAACTCATCACGGCTTGTATGAATGCATATGCCGACCAGATTCAGGATGATACCTGTTTTTGGTCAGTCAGGCAAAGGGAGGATCCTGCCGCCCGTGCCAAAGACCTGGCACAAATGCGTGCCCTGATTGAAAGACTGGCAATATCCCTGCAATACACCCATAAGATCAGTGAGGACGGCGTTTTTTGGTTGGACGAAGCCGGCAGCCGGATTTATTCTTTTTTCCCCATTATCACCGCCCGGATCACTCCGATCCTGCTAAAACACGCCAACAGCCCTGGATTGAATCTTGTGCTGATCCCCGGCAGCCGCTCCAACCTGGTCACTTACAAGTTGAAACGTGATCCGAATCTTCAGTTGCTTTGGGGTGAGAACTGGCGCTTTGTTAAATTCCGCCACATCCGCAACATCAGCGCCAACCCGCTGCTCAACCGGGAGTTGTTCCTTTCTCAGATTTACGAAGACGCCCCGGAATATCAAAGTTCGCAGCTGGCTTTGTTCTAAAAGATACCCACCGTTTACGGGATGGGCTCAGGCGGCTCGCTGGGCGGAGGCGTCTCAATGGGAATCG
>JBAQMM010000112.1:0-5186 GCA_049302815.1 Anaerolineaceae bacterium
CGCCCACCCAGAGAGCGACTTCCACACCCGGGGGACCTGCCACGCTTACACCTACCCCGGTACCGACCGCCATCATTCCCACTGCGCCCTACCCGGTCACGACCGGTACGCCGGAGCCTTATCCTTAAGCCAAATGTGAAATGCTAACATGACCTTAAGACCAAAAACCAACCGAAAACCTATCATCCTCATCAGACTCATTCTGATCTGTGGTTTGATGTTGGGTGTCTTAAATACGGCACCGGTTCGATCAGTTCCGCTCCCTTCACAAGGTCCCAAGCGTGTGGTGGTTCTGGATGTCGATTACACCACCTATGAGTGGTGGCTGCTCTCCTGGAAGACTTCCCAGGTGGTCTGCCAGATTTACGTGGAGCATGAATCCTGGCCGGATACCAGCGAAGTGTTGTACTACTGCGGCAGCCAGATTCAATCGCAGTGGCTGAAAACCACAGCCTGCATCTATGACGACTTTATCAAAAACCCGCAGCAGTGCGCCGGTCTGTACTTGCACCTGGCAAACGTCACGCCTTCCAGCCGTAAGGTGGAGGTGAACCTTCCACCAGCAGAGGTATATGTGTCCATCTCAGGCTGCGACCGCCAGCCCCCGCAGAACCAATGCACCTCAATGCCCTATCTGCGTTTGGAAGCGGTGGAGCCTCTGCCGAACGAGCAGATCATCCAGATTTTGGGAACTTTGAACGGGGAGCCGTTCAGCTGCCCGGGCAACATCTGTGATCTGCCCCTCTCACCAACAGGCATGGACGGGGTTAATGCTACCTTTTGGGCTGAATCCAGCTACGGAGATGCCAGCGAAGTGTTTGACGCCCAGGTACGGGTGATTCCTTGGGGGGATTTTGCCAACCCGGATGCTGCGCCGGTGGACAACCCCACGTATTATGTGGATGTGCTCAGTTCGCAGTGGACGGGCGAGGCGCTCTCTTCCTGCTCGACCGTCTGGCAGGCTTTCACCCCGGTGGATGGACCGCCCGCCTGGCTTTATACCCCCAGTTTAGCGGAAGAGCTCGTGTCTGTAAATGAGTATTACTTGTTGGCTGGATCCCTGATCAAGCAGGGCGCGGTGGATGCCAGTTCTTGTGAAAACGGCGGGCTGGAGGAAAACGGCGCTGCCAATGTGTGCGGTATGGAATTGGCGCGCCCCTATGTGGATGAATGGCAGAACCAGTTTGACGCGGAGATCCTGCGGGTGGCTGAGGAAAGCGGGGTTCCCGCACAGCTGATGAAGAATATTTTCAGCCGGGAAAGCCAATTCTGGCCGGGGATCTACAACCGGTTTGAAGAAGCCGGTTTGGGTCACCTAAGCGACCTAGGAGCGGATACGGTGCTGTTGTGGAATCCAAGCTTCTATGACCAGTTCTGCCCGCTGGTGCTATCCGAGGAAACCTGCCAACGCGGCTTTGGCAACCTGGATGAAGCCCAGCAGGAGATGCTGCGGGGGGCATTGGTGCAAAAAGTGAACGCCAGCTGCCTGGATTGCCCGGTTGGGATTGACCTGACCCAGGCGAATTTCAGCATCAGCATCTTTGCCCGCAGCCTGCTGGCAAATTGTGAGCAGGTTGGACAGATCGTTTATAACAGCAGCGGACTACAGGCAGGGCAGGTGGCCAGTTATGAGGATTTGTGGCGATTCACTTTGCTGAATTACAATGCCGGTTCGGGCTGTCTTTCAAATGCCATTCAGCAGGCCATCAATTACAAGCAGCCCTTAACCTGGGCGAATGTAGTTCAATTCCTGGAGCCTGTTTGCCAGGCGGGGATCGGCTATGTTGATGATATATCCAATATGCCGGTCGATCCCAACCTGGGTGTCGGGGAATTGCTAACTACTCCAGACCCGGAAATCGTCCTGGCTACACCGGTGCGCACGCCAACGCCGCGTCCGACCGCCACCCCCACATCAGTACTCACGCCTGGCCCGACAGCCACGCAAGGCAGCTATCCGATCGGGACCCCCACTCCTACTGAAGTCTACCCCTAAACAGCCAGAGAAAAAACAGCCTCTTTAGACGTTACCTGAACGCAGTTCTTCCAGTTGCGCTTCCAACTCGGCGCGTTTTTGTTCACCAGCCTGTACGACTTCATCCTGAATATTTTTGACGTAGCCGCGCACGGTGGATTTAAATTCTTCACCGGTAAAAGGGGTAAAAAGCAGCACCACGACACTCCCAATCAGGCCGCCCAGAATTGCCCCAGCCATCCAACTTTTCATTTTGCTCATGGTAGATCCTTTTGTTAGCTCCATTTTCCCAAATTATACGGTATTTTAAGAATCACTCGTTTCAATTGAATAAGCTTTCCTCAAACCCCAATCCATAAGGGCGTTTTAAGTGCCAAGTTTCCGCGTAAAACCATGGCTGTGATATGCAGACATAGATCAAAGAAAATGTTAATATATCTCTATTGTCGGGGAAGTATAGTGTATATCATAGATTGTATTATGACAATAAAGGAGATGTTGTATGGGAAAAATAATTGGAATAGATTTGGGCACAACCAACAGCGTTGTTTCCATTATGGAAGGCGGCTCTCCAACAGTCATTTCGACTTCGGAAGGCTCACGCTTACTGCCCTCGGTTGTCGCCTTTAACAAAAATGGCGAACGCCTTGTGGGCATCCCTGCCAAACGGCAGGCTGTGATCAACCCTGAAAATACCATCTACTCGATCAAACGCTTCATGGGGCGGCGGTATGACCAGGTTGAGAGCGAACGCAAGATGGTTTCGTACAAAGTGGTTTCTGGGCCAGGCGGTGATGTCCGTATCCAGGTTCCGGTCAACGGGCAGACTTACACCCCGCAGGAAATATCCGCCATGATCCTGGGAAAACTAAAGACTGATGCGGAAGCCTACTTGGGAGAGAAAGTTACCCAGGCAGTGATTACTGTTCCGGCTTACTTCAACGACAGCCAGCGACAAGCCACCAAGGATGCCGGTAAAATTGCTGGCTTGGAAGTGCTGCGGATCATTAATGAGCCAACCGCTTCGGCTCTGGCTTATGGGCTGGACAAGAAAGAAAACGAGATCATCCTGGTATTTGACCTGGGTGGTGGCACCTTCGACGTCAGCCTTTTGGAAGTCGGCGGTGGTGTGGTGGAAGTGAAAGCCACTAATGGGGATACCCACCTCGGCGGCGATGACTGGGACGATGTGATTGTCAACTGGGCTGCAGATGAATTCAAGAAGGAACAAGGCATTGACCTGCGGCAGGACCGCCAGGCACTCCAACGCTTGCGTGAAGGCTCCGAAAAAGCCAAGATTGAGTTGAGCACGGTCATGGAGACTGAGATTAACCTGCCTTACATTACCGCGGACGCATCGGGTCCCAAGCACCTGATGCTGAAGTTAACCCGCGCGAAATTTGAACAGATGACCGACAGCCTGTTACAGCGCTGCAAGCTGCCTTTCAATGCTGTGATTAAGGATGCCAATCTCTCGATTGACAAGATCAATGAGGTGGTTCTGGTGGGTGGCGCCACCCGTATGCCCATGGTGCAGGAATTGGTGCGCAAGCTGACCAACGGCAAAGAGCCGAACAAGGGCGTCAACCCGGATGAGGTGGTGTCCATTGGTGCTGCCATTCAGGGCGGCGTGCTCTCAGGTGAGGTCAAGGACGTCTTGCTGCTGGATGTGACACCGCTCTCACTGGGCGTGGAAACACTAGGTGGCGTGATGACCAAGTTAATTGAACGCAATACCACCATACCGGTGAAGAAAACAGAAGTTTTCTCCACGGCGGAAGACAGCCAAACCTCTGTGGATGTTCATGTACTGCAGGGTGAAAGGCCGATGGCAATTGATAATATGACCCTTGGACGCTTCCGATTGGATGGCCTTCCGCCGGCTCCGCGCGGGATCCCGCAGGTTGAGGTTACTTTTGACATCGACGCCAATGGCATTCTGAGCGTGACCGCCAAGGACAAGGCTTCAGGCAAGGAACAAAAGGTTACCATTACCGCTTCGACCAACCTGAACAAGAATGATGTGGAGCGCATGGTCAAGGAAGCTGCCCAAAACAAGTCTGAAGATGACAAGCGCAAGCAGCTGATTGAAGCCCGCAACCAGGGCGATACGACAGCTTATCAGGCTGAGAAGCTGCTCAGGGACCTGGGTGAAAAAGTGGACGCTGCCAAACGCAGCGAACTGGAAGCCAAGATCAAAGATTTGCGTGAGACCGTTGCCGGGGATAATACCGCAGCGATCCAGACTGCCAGCCAGGCTGTGCAAAGCCTGATGCAGGGCATCGGGCAGGCGGCCTACCAGCAGCCGGGCGGCAGTGCCGGACAGACTGGATCGCAAGCCCAGGCGCCTTCCCAGGATAATGGCGAAGATGTGGTAGATGGAGAATATCACGAAGCCTAAACGCTTGATCGGCACATGAATAGAATATTGAGGCTGCCCAAAAGGTAGCCTCGTTGTTTTTCCAGGGACAGCTTGCCATGACGATAGTCAGGTTGGTTCGAAGAGAAACGGCATTCTTACTGCAAATACATACCCCTCACGGGCGCTGACAAACGGTTGTGTGCCCTCCAGGTAAAACGGCATAGTGTAGGAAGAGTTGACCCCAACCGCCGGATTTCGGTTGGAATAACCTGAGTTTCAAAGCCCCCCGGCGTCTTCAACCCATCAGCGATTCTCAATATGAACTTGTCAAAGTTCATCCAAAGTAATTTTCGTAAATCACGTAACACTGACAAGGCTTATTTCATCTAAACGGACTAAACCGCTTGAAACACGCTTCGTCTGAGCGAAAGAGACAGGGATATTGAGGTAATGTTGCCAGAATTTCCATGTGCTACGGTGTGCTCCACAGAAGAGTGCACCCTATATTAATCATGATTCTCATAGGGTGTGCACAAAGTCAGTGCACACCGGAAAGGCATGTTGAGGCAATGCTTATCAGAATTCCCAAAGAGCTTTTCCGTATTGAGAATTGCTGTCAACCCATACGTTACTGTTTCACTTTTCGTTAGATTTAGAAGAAAGTATTAATCGAGAGGCTGTCATTGAGCTGACGCTTCAGCAATTGTACCCAGGATTGAGAAGTAGAAGTGTCTGAAAAAGCAGGAATAGAATAGGTTGTTGGGGTCCATTTCGGAGCAGCGCGCTTGACGGGTCTGTTGACTGAATGGTGGCGTGGCTGTACGAGAGGCTGGAACAGGAAAGCCCGTG
>JBAQMM010000113.1:0-1727 GCA_049302815.1 Anaerolineaceae bacterium
GTTTGCAGGCGCGTCACGCCAAAAAGCGAGTCGTAGGCGGGGTAGACCTGCCGCAGCGCCGCGATAGCTCTCGAGACAGTCGCAGGCTTGAGCAGGGGGTTGGTGCTATGGGTCTGCAGGTAAAGACCTGCCTGTACCTGGGCGGTGTCGTACATCAGGATTTCATTGGTCGGGATGGTGTCTGCGCGCAGTGATTCAGGTCGTAGCAGCGCCAAAACCTGGGGGAAATGCTCCCGCAGGTCCTCCAAAATGACCGGGCTGTCGGTATCGACCAGTACCTGGGAGATTTCTGGGCAGGCTAAAAGGGTCTCCAAAATATGATGGAAGAGCGGCTTGCCGGCGATCGGGCGGTAATTCTTGCCGGGAACGCGCACCGACTTGTGCCGCATGGGCACCAGCGCGACTATTTTTTCAAGGGTCATTTATTCCTCCTCTGTCAACAAAAAGCTGCCCCTGCCTGCCAGACCAGCGGAAATGGTTTTGAGGGTGGGTGAGTTTTCTGGTAAAAGTTCTTGCCAATCAAAATATTTCAGGCGGACGTAACCGGGCCAGACCCGGTCTTCCTCCAGGAAGGCATCGAAACTCAGGGAAGATTTGTAGAGCTGGTAGTACAGGAAGCGCCTGGCGTTGCGGCTGAAGCGCTCCGGCACGCTGAGTTGGCCGGCGTTCAGGAACTCCTCCAGCTGCTCGAAATAAGCAGCCTGGCTAGTGGGGAAGCAGACCGTTTCCGCCTGGGTAAAGCGGGACCGGCCGGCGGAAAGCACCAGCGCTCCCAGAATGGAGGCTTCCAAGCCAATGGTGGAATTGTAGATCATCACGAACTTGGACATGCGGATCAGGTCATAGGAGCTGATAAAGGTTCCGGGCGGGATGAACTTGATATTGGGCAGGCTTTCCACCAGGTTCTTGGCTACCCAATCCGCCACCGATTCTTCGCTGGCTTTGCCTTTGCGGGCTTCATCCGGATGGGCGCGGATCACGAATAGGGTCTCCGGGTGGTGGCGCGCCACCTGCAGAAGCGCGTCCAGCCAGGTGAACATGTCTTCAAACAGCAGGTTGGCGTGCGGCTGGCTGGTGTCAAAAATGACGTTGGTGAAGACAGGCACCACCTGCTTGAAGCGGGCTGCCAACGCCAGGAAGCCCTGGTCAAGCTGGCTTATCTCCGGCCAGAACTTGACCCCGGCCATAATGAAGTTGCCTTTGAAGCGGGCTTGCAGGTAGGCATCCAGCCTGGCGTTCTGCGTCTCGTTTAGCTCAAAATCTGCCGGGATTTCCAAGGGGTAGGCGGTGGCATCGCCTTCAGTGAAGAAGGCGCTCATTGGACGCATGCCCACCTCGTGGCTGTAAACTTTCAAGCCATTCTGCCTGGCAACCCAGCGGGCGGTAGCTTCCGGGTACTGCATGCCGTTGAACACCACTACCGCGGAGGGCTGAACCTGTTTGAGCATAGCTTGGAACTGTCCGCTTATCGACCAGGCAGAGCGCAGGTACTCGCGCAGAATGCGCAGGGTGACTGGATCATCCTGCAGGTGGTGCCGGCGCAAGATCCAACGCAGGCTCGGCAGAACCAGCTCTCCAAGCGGAACATCCTCGTAGTGAAAGTCCATCAGTTCGTCCAGCCCAAGCGGCGCGAGCGCCGCGTCCAACACTGGATCAGCCTGAAAGGTGAAGGACAGCTGTTGGGAGTCGGTATAAATGGCGCGCGACTGGGCCATGCAGCCCTGGCA
>JBAQMM010000114.1:0-5050 GCA_049302815.1 Anaerolineaceae bacterium
CGGTACGCCACTGCAATTCGAACGAACCAAAGCCGGCCCCGGCGTTGGCGGCGTCCCAGCTCAAACGCACAGCGGTTGAGTTGAAACTTCCGGCTGGTTTGAGCTGGCTGGTGGGCGGCGGACAGGCGTGGTCGACCAAAATGGTGCGCGGCGAGAGCACCCCTGACCGGTTTCCTTCATGGTCCCAAACGCGCAGAGCCACTTCCAGCTCGCCGTTGAGTGGTCCGACCGCGCACAAGTCCACGTCCCAATCAAACACGCCGGGCGAGAGCGGCTGGGTGACTTTTGGACCAATTGCGATCCACTTACCCCCAATTTTTGCTAGCAGTTGGACCTGGGTAACCCTGACGTCATCACTGGCATTGGCGGTAACATCCATAAGCGGATTGGATCCAAGCGCGACGGTTGCCCCTGCAGCCGGGCGGGTGAGGGTTCCCGTTGGCGGATAGGCACCCACATTGCCGGAGATGAACCAATCGTTGTTGGGGTTGAGTGGGTCAGCTGGGTTACCCAGACACTGGGCCGCTCCGTCGTAGATGGGGAATTGGGTGACCTCGTAGCAGGTGCGCGGGATGCCGTTATTGATGGTCACGTCCGCAAAACGAATGTCAATAGAGGCGCCCCAATAGTACCCGTCATCGACCAGCCAGATGGAATTGGTGACCATGAAATGAACATGCTGCGATGTGCTGTAGCCGGTATCATCCGTGTCGCCTAGATATTGACCGCGCTGGACGATGGCGCCCGGGGTCAGTTTATCTGGGATGGTGGCATGCGCCATGTGCATATAAATCTGGTAGGTCGCGTTTGCGGTATCCTGCAGGACGATAAAGTTGGTGCAGTAGGTGCCATTATCCGGGCAGGTATCCCGCGAGGCAAACACCATACCACCTTTAGAAGCCAGCAGGGGAAAATGCCCTTCGTCGGTAAAGTCATACGCATACCGGCAGTATTGTTCCAGACAGGAGGGGTAGCCTAGCCAGGGAATGTCCTGGAAGTGCCCGATCGAGCCTTCCAGCCACCGCGCCGAGCCGGCGACATATGGCAGGTAATAGCCGGTCAGTGTTTCGAGATAAGCGTCTGGATCCGTTGAGACGGCATCGGGAGCCGGGCTTAACTCTGCGGGCAGCATATTGGGCGGCAGGGCGAAGAGCGTTTCGTCCCAACCAGGGTCGCCGGGGAGTAAAACCTGCCAGCCCTGATCGGTGAGCTGACCCACAACCAAACCCGGTTCGGTTGCCAGTTTGTTTCCGTAATCGTCCCGGAGCGCCAACCAGAGCACCGCCTGGTCGCCATTGGGGCTGACAAAGGCGGCGTCCAGTTCGGGAGTGAACAGATCAAAAGTCACGGACGCACCTGCCGGCAAGGATTCCAAACGGCGGGTAAAGGCAGCCCAAAGCTCGCTCTCTTGTTCAGTAGAGGTGGGCGTGGGCGGGGGGTCACTGCTGGCAGTCAGGAGCAGGACGGCAAAGATTGTCAGGAGCAATGTTAACAGGTGTCGTGGTCGCATGGTTGACCCTCACAGGTAAAAAAATCGAATTGTGCGAAAAAACTGAAATGTATCGGCTGAATATGTTGAAATGCTGGTCAATGGCAAACCCTTTTGCAAAAGCCTTATAGAGCTATCAAAACCGGCAGCAAGATCAATGCCAGGATGGCAAAGTTCCCGCAAAAAAATGCTAATGGAATCAGTATACAATATTTTCGGATTATTAGCCGGGTGTAGGAGCAAAAAAGCTATGTGCGGGAATTATTGCCGAAACCTTTAGGTCATTGTGTTAAGAAAAAGTTCACGCCCGGCCAGGGCACCGGGCGCGAACAAAGGATGAAGTCTACTTCAGAGGACTACTCTCCCTGCAGCACCAGCTCAACCGTGAGCTCTTCACCGTCCCGCAGGATGGTCAGGATTACCTGCTGCCCGACTTCGGTTTCATTGAAAATGTAGGAGACCAAATCCTCGTAAGTGCGCACAGATTGCCCGTCAATCCCGGTAATCACATCTCCATAAGTCACGCTCACCATGCCGGGTCTGACGTACTGCTGGTAGGTTCCGTTCAAACCGGCCTCATCCGCCGCCCCACCCCGGGTTATCTCGGTGATCAAAACGCCCTTGGCATCCGCGTCCAGGTTCAGACTGGACGCGATGGATAGAGTCAGCGTCGTGCCAGTGAGCCCCAGGCTAGGGTGCTCATACTGCCCGGTTGTGATCAGGACCGGAACCACCCGGTTGACAATATGGGACGGGATGGCAAACCCGATCCCCGCGTTTGAGCCACTTGTGGATTGAATGGCGGAGGTCACGCCGATTACTTCACCCTGGACGTTGACTAGAACGCCGCCCGAGTTGCCGGGATTGATGGCAGCATCAGTTTGGATGATATCGGGAATGGTGTAGTTGCTCTGGGAGAACGGATCCGACTCATCCACAGTCAGGGAACGGGAGAGTGCGCTCACAATTCCCTGGGTCATCGTTCCCGAGAGACCATAGGGGTTCCCGATGGCAATGACTAGATCGCCCACCTGGACAGCGTGGGAGTTCCCCATGGTGATGGGGTGCAGGGTAAGGTTTTCAGGATCGATCTGAATTACAGCTAGGTCACTTTGGAGATCGGTACCCACGACTTCCGCAATCGCGGTGGTCCCGTCGGAAAATACGACGGTGATATTAAAGGCGTTTTCGATCACGTGGTTGTTGGTCACAATGTGTCCCTCGTAATCCCATACAAAACCGGAGCCTTCTCCCGGTCTGGTGCTCATTCCATAGGATTCGACTACCTGTATGTTCACGACCGAAGGATTGACCTTGGTATAGATATTCTGATAGGTCTGTTGGACCATGGACACAACCGAGGGGTTGGTTGGAGTGAGGGTCGCCTGGTAATCGACTGGCTGGACCTCTGCCGAGGCGGAGGTCGGTTCGGTGACCGGAGTTGAGGTTGTATCAGTGGTGCTGAGCGTTTCTGCTGGTCTGAATGCTGAGCAGCCCGCCAGAAACAGGAGCGAGAGCGCGGAAATTATAATGATAGTCTTTTTCTTATTCATAATCACACCTTCATGTTTTCGTTCAAGAATTTATCGCACCACCAGGCAAGCAAAAATTGCTCGGTTTGCTTAGTGGTATTGAGATTATAAAAAACGAATCTGTGTAAATCGTTTATTTTTTGTATAAATCAGGTATGTTTTTGGCAGATGCGGGAGAAAAGAGGTTAGCTGATTAGAGGGGCGTAAAGGAAATGTAGCAAGCCGCAGCCATCCTGAGCGGATCTTAATCTAATTCACTCTTTACCTGTACGTAACACATTATTGACTTGCATTCTTCTGGTAGGGTTGCCTTTGCCCCCGCTTTCTCACCCATTCCCAATGGGAGGCTGTACATCCCTTACAGGGCGCTACGTAGTGCGGAGTATAGGTGACATGCCAGAAGGAACAACTGACCTACAAAGTTTGCTCAGGTCTCCAGATGTTCCAACCTGTCACTCTGAGGAGCGGGAGCGACGAAGGAACTTGAACGCTGACGATGGCCGGCATAGAAATGGTGAGCTCAAAACCAGAGCCCACCCTATTACTGGACAAAGCCAGATTCTTCGCTTCGCTCAGATTGACACCCATTTCGCAGTCCCACAAGGCGGTTACACGCTCAAAAGACTGGCGCAAGCGATGATGGTCCCCTTTCCGCGGGCACAGACATGGCAAACTTCGTCCGGACCAATGGACTGTCGCGGTGAGTGGGCTTGGCGAAGGATTCGTTTTTTGGGGAATGGGTGACCTACATAGCTTGTGAATAATATGACAGGATAGTATTTTGGTAGAATTTTTTTACTAAACAGCTGAATCAATGTATAATGCACTGGTTCGCCTGTGAACCGCAAGTCGCAGGTCAGGGCAAAACTACACGGCCGGTTTTGAACAGGTTTTATGGATATTTTCTCGATCATTTTGATTGCACTCGGCCTTGCCATGGATGCCTTTGCCGTCTCGTTGGCGATTGGCACCACCACCCAATGCAACAACCGTCACGCCAGATTTAGGATCTGTTTCTATTTTGGTTTTTTCCAGGCTTTCATGCCTGTTTTGGGCTGGCTGGCTGGTTCAACCATTGCCAGGTATATCCAGGGTTTTGATCATTGGATCGCCTTCGGTTTGCTGGTGTATATTGGCGTCAACATGATTATCTCCGGGATCAAGTCGGGGGTGGAAGCTTTTCCATCTGATCCCACCAAAGGCAAATTGCTGATTACCCTGGCGGTTGCCACCAGCATCGATGCCTTGGCAGTCGGGCTGAGCATGGCGATGTTGAATGTTGATATCGTCCTGCCGGCGATCATCATTGGCATCGTCGCGGCAGCCTTGTCAGTGGTCGGGCTAACCATTGGCAACAAGTTGGGCGAGAAATTCGGTAAAAGCATGCAAATCATCGGCGGAGTGATCCTGATTGGCATCGGTTTGCGGGTATTAATTACCCACCTGTTCTAACTGCCGGGCTTTAGTGTAGTGCGCTCCAAATCTTCGCCAATCCAGGCAAAATAAAGGCAGATCAAAGTGCCTGCCTGTGTGTCAGGTTCTCATCATGAAATCTCACCATCCGCAGAGTCTTTTTTTCAATACCGGCGCGTTCCACATCAATATTAGTCAGGAATTCGGTTGATCCATTCCTTGTGGGAAGCGATATCCCGGTCAAACAGCAGCCGCAGCACTATCACCTTCCAGCGTTCCCCCCTCCCCTCAGGCAGCGATCGGCGGTTGGCTTCCAAGCGCTTTGCCAGGGTAACCAGCACCATCCCCAGGGCTGCCCAATCGACCACCGGCTCAGCACCTTTCCAGCCGACTAAAAGCGGTAGGAATATCAGGCTTGCCAAAGCCCAGGGCGCGGAATCCCCCAAAACAAAACCAACAATTAAAAACACAGCTATCCACAAGCAACCAAGGGGGAAAATCACCAGCAACGCACCGATAAACGGGCTCAAGCCCCGGCCGCCGTTGAAGTCCAGGAAAATGGACCAGTTATGCCCGACCACCGCTGCCAGCCCGGCTAACGTGCCGGCCACCATCC
>JBAQMM010000115.1:0-18372 GCA_049302815.1 Anaerolineaceae bacterium
GCGCACGGGATAGGCAAACACCACCGCGCCTTCAGATAGTTGGGCGGCGCTGCGCAGCACTTCCGGCAGCCCGTGCCCGAAGAAAATGTTATCTCCCAGGATCAGACAGGCGTTGTCGCCATCCAAAAATTCCCGACCAACAATAAAGGCGTCTGCCAGACCGCGTGGGACCGCCTGGATGGCATACTCAAATTTGAGACCCCACTGGGAGCCATCCCGCAGCAGGCGCTGATATAACATTTGTTCCTCTGGCGTGGTGATGACCAGAATTTCCCGGATTCCAGCCAGCATAAGCATGGAGAGCGGATAGTAGATCATCGGTTTGTCATAGACCGGCAGCAACTGCTTGCTGACCGCCAGCGTCAATGGATAAAGCCTCGTGCCCTTGCCGCCTGCCAAAATAATGCCCTTCATGCCTGCCCCTTCCTTTTTTCATAGTTGCGCTGTACCCAGGCGCCGTAATCCGACTGCCGGATGATGGCTTTGACCCAGCCCGGGTTTTGCAGATACCACGAAACAGTGTTCAGCAAGCCCTGCTCCAACGAGAAGTGCGGCTGCCAGCCCAATTCGCTGTGAATTTTCCCGATGTTGATATCATAACGCCGGTCATGCCCCGGTCGGTCAGCCACAAAAGAGATCAGTTCTTCGTGCGGCGTGAATTCCGACTCAGGCTGGAGTTCATCCAGGATATGGCAGATCAGCCGGACGATCTCAATATTGGGCGGCTGGTTGTCCCCTCCAATACAATAGGTTTCTCCCAGTCGGCCCTGCGTGATCACCTTCCAGATGGCTTCACAATGATCCTCCACGTACAGCCAGTCACGGATCTGCATGCCGTCTCCATAAACCGGTAAAGGTCTGCCTGTGGTGGCATTCAAAATCATCAGCGGGATCAGTTTCTCCGGGAACTGCCTGGGACCATAGTTGTTGGAACAATTGCTGATGGTTACCGGCAATCCGTATGTGACCCCGTAAGCCCGCACAAAGTGGTCACTGGATGCCTTGGAAGCGGCGTAAGGCGAGCGCGGTGCGTAGGGCGTCCCCTCTTCAAAGGGCGCTTCGTTTGTGGTGAGCGTTCCAAACACCTCGTCAGTGGAAACGTGATGAAAACGGACGCCCTCCAATGGGGCAGTTTTATCCACCAGCCAGGCTTTGCGGGCGGCTTCGAGCAGGGTGAAGGTGCCAATCACATTGGTCTGAACGAACACGCCCGGGTCCAGGATCGAGCGGTCCACGTGGGACTCGGCCGCGAAATGCACCACCGTGTCGATGGCACACTCCGCAAAAATCTTATCCAGCAGCGCCCGATCGATAATATCGCCTTTGACGAAGGCATGCCGGTCCGGGTCAGGCAGGTCGTTCAAGTTTTCGAGACTGCCGGCATAGGTCAGGGCGTCTAGGTTGATGATTTCAACATCCGGCTGCGTTTTCAACAGGTAATGCACGAAGTTGGAACCGATAAATCCGGCTCCCCCGGTCACGAGTACGTGTTTCATCAGTCTTCCTTTCTTGTGCTGGCCGCGGATTACCCGGCAGGATAGACTTCCGCTTGATCCAGATACGGTGCTTGAGCGTCTTTTTGGGATAACGTCGGAAAAACGCCTTCCACCAGGGGCCATTCTATCCCAATGGCGGGATCATCCCAGCGGATACCGCGCTCCCATTCTGGGGCATAGTAATCGCTGGCTTTATAAAACACTTCCGCCCACGCGCTCATGACGTAAAATCCGTGGGCAAAGCCTGCCGGAACCCATAGCTGGTGTTTGTTCTCTGCGGATAAGCGGGTTCCGACCCACTTGCCAAAGGTCGGAGAACCCTGTCGAATATCGACGGCAACATCGAAAATCTCCCCGACAACCGCCCGCACCAACTTGCCCTGTGCCTGGCGGAGCTGATAATGCAGCCCGCGCAGGATACCCTGCTTTGATCCGGAGTGGTTGTCCTGCACGAAGTTCACCGGACCGCAGGCTGCTTCAAAGGCGTCCTGCCGGTACGTTTCCAAAAAGAAACCCCGCTGGTCCCCAAGGATGTTGGGCACAATCAGGACGACTTCCGGGATGAAGGTTCTTATGAATTCCATCTCATTGATTGCTTTCACGATAAGAGTTGATGACTGCCCGCGGCTCCCCGACCATTTTCAATTCGCCATGATCCACCCAGCCCACCCGGTGGCACATCTCCTCCACCTTCGCCAGGCCGTGAGAAACCATCAATACAGTGGCACCCTGTTGTTGGAAGTTCAACATGAGATCGTTGCATTTCTTTTGGAAAGCTTCATCTCCCACGCTCAAGATTTCATCCACAATCAAAATTTCCGGCACATGGGCGGTTGCCACCGCGAAGCCCAGGCGGGCATACATGCCGGAAGAGTAGGTGCGGATGGGCGCGTCGATGAACTCACTCAGTTCCGCAAAATCCACAATCTGATCAAAGACCGCGTCCATTTCAGCACGGCTGTAACCCAGCAAAGAACCGTTCAGGTAGACATTCTCCCGCCCGGAAAGCTCCGGGTGAAAACCAGCGCCGAGTTCAAGCAGGGGGGCAATTTTGCCATACACCACGACACGCCCTGTGGTCGGCCGCAGTACCCGTGAAATAACTTTGAGCATGGTACTTTTGCCCGCGCCATTATTCCCAATCAGACCAAAGACTTCCCCCCTGTAGATCGTGAGGTCCACGTCATGCAGGGCCAGGAACTTTTTGACATGCACTTTCCTTTGCAAATATCGTATGGCATACTCTTTAAAAGTGCCGATGCGCTCGGATGGAATGCGGTACTGTACTGAGACCTTCTCCAGCGTGATGATGGGTTCCCGTACAGGGACTTGATTGGTGGTGGGTGAGATGGCAGTATCAGACACGGTAGGCATACTCATCAGACTTGGACGTGAAAAACAGCCAGCCAAATACCAGCGTGCCAACCGCCCAAAGGAGAGCCGGCAGGAGTTCCTGGAAGGTCGGGATGCGCCCTTCATATATGGGCAACCTGAACATTTTCACCATTGAATACATGGGATTGATCCGATATAACGGCAGCCATTTCTCAGGGATTATTGTTTCCGGATAGATGATGGGTGTAAGGTACATCCAGGCTGTCAGCAAAATCTGATACATCTCTGACACATCCGGGAAGTAAATCGCCAGCGCGGAAAGAGTCAACCCAAATCCCAAGGCAAAAAAGGTCAATAGCAAGATGGAAACCGGTAAAAATGCCATCGTCCACGGGATTGGCGTGCGCGTGAACAACATCACCAGGAGCAGGGGAACTATGGAAATGACCAGGTTTACCAGGGCAGTTCCGATGGCTGAAACCCCAAAAATGGTTCGCGGAAGATAAATGCGCTGCATTAATGACCCACCCCAAACCAAACCACTCATGGCGGCGTTGGTCCCTTGCGAAAAGAAGTTCCAAGCGAGTAAACCGCTTAAAATGTAAACGGGATAGGAGGGAATTTGATTGAATAAATGGGAGAAAACCAGGCTCAAAATGATCATGGTGCCCAATGGGTTTAACATTGTCCAGGCAACGCCCAGGGCCGAGCGCTTGTAACGCGCCACCAGGTCCCTGCGGACCAGTTGAGCCAGTAAGTAACGGTAGCGCTTTAGCTCATGTAATTCTGATAGGGCTAATGAAACATGCTTGGCAGAATCATAAACCGGTTTGGTAGAGGCAGTCAATAGAAACATCCTTTTAGAGGTTCAGATAATAACTAAATTATAATACTACCATAGGTAGGCAAAATCTATAGACCCGCATCGGAGCACATGACCAAACCGTTATTTTCCATCATCATCCTCTACTGGCAGAATGCCCGATACCTGCCGGACTGTTTGGATGCGCTGAATAAGCAAACCTGCCGGGATTTTGATGTCATCCTGATGGACAACGGCTCTCCACAACCCTTGGATCAATTCCTCCTGTCGTCTTTTTCCAATCTTTCTATCACTCTGCTGCATTCCGGGGCCAATCTCGGTTTTGCCGGCGGGAATAACCTGGCGGCCAGGTCTGCGCGTGGAGAGTACCTGGTCCTGTTGAATGCCGACACTTTCCCCGAAGCGGACTGGTTGGAACAGCTCCGTTTCGCCATCCAGCGCCACCCCAATGCCTTTTTCGCTTCCCGCCTGGTCATGGCGGACGACCCGGACCGGCTGGATGGGGAGTGGAATGTATACCACGCCACCGGTCTGGTCTGGCGAAGATCGCATGGCAAGGCACTTTCGGCCGCAACGATGACAGAGAGGGAAGTGTTGAGTGCCTGTGCCGCTGCCGGCGTCTATCCCAAACAGGCTTTTGACGCGGCTGGCGGCTTTGATGAGGACTTTTTTGCCTACATGGAAGATGTTGACTTGGACTTTCGATTACAGTTGCAGGGTTACTGCTGCGTTTACCTGCCCGATGCGGTTGTGCGCCATGTAGGCTCCGGCAGCACCCCTTCCCGCAGCAAATTGTTCATCTTTTACGGTCAGCGCAATCTCATCTGGACCTTTGTCAAGGACATGCCCGGGCTGCTCTTCTGGCTGCTGCTGCCCTGGCACCTTCTGGTGAACCTGCTTTACCTTATTATCGGTCTATTCCTGCCCACCCGGAAATCCATGGCAAAGGCAAAGTGGGAAGCTCTGAAAGGTCTTCCAAAAGCCTTCAGCAAACGCAGGGTTATCCAGTCCACCCGCCGGGTTTCCGTCTGGGACATCGCCAAAAAAATGGATTGGAACCCGCTCTCACCCTTGATCAAGTTGACCTATAAATAATGCCTATCTGCCGTACTTCTCTGTTTTTTCTTTCTCTCTGCTCAGCCTGCAATATCATATGGAAGAAACCCGCTACCAAAATTTTGCGGATCACCCCATCACAATTTTAAGAGGTCGTCATGAATCAACCCAGTGTCCGTTACTTTGTCATCAAAAATTCCGGCAAGATTTCCCTGGTTCACACCCTCCAGGACGCCCAAGCAGGTGCTGGACAGGATGGCTACCTTTGGCTGGATTATTGTGACCCTACCACGGAAACGCTCGCGGAGCTGATCCATAACTTTGGCATCCACCCCCTCTCCATTGAGGACTGTATCAACGAAGAGCAGTTGCCCAAACTGGACATCTTTCCCAATTATTCCTTCATGATTTTCAATATCTTCGAACCAACTCTTGATGAGCTCCTGACACATGAGTTAGATCTGCTGATCAGTGACAACTTTCTGATCACAGTCAGCCACCGCGATCAAACCGGGACACCACTGCTGCAAACCACTTATAACGCCATTGAAAGGGAGATC
This sequence comes from Anaerolineaceae bacterium, assembly GCA_049302815.1. Lineage (GTDB taxonomy): Bacteria > Chloroflexota > Anaerolineae > Anaerolineales > Anaerolineaceae > Mesolinea. Next base: position 5,271 of record JBAQMM010000115.1, read on the forward strand.
GTCAAGGTTAAGCTGGGTCCGTCCTTTCTCATGCATTTGGTGGTGGATATGGTAGTGGACCATAAATTTCAGGCCATAGTAAGCATTGAGGAAAAACTGGATCGTGATGAGGATAATATTCTTAATAAAGCCCAAAACTTCAACCCTGTGTCGCTGATGAATTCCCGGCGGGATCTGCAGGTCATCCGTAGGTCACTATTCCATGAGCGGGAACTGGTGGCAAAACTGATCCGCCAGGACAGCCCTTTCATTGTTGAAAAATCCCTGGTCTATTACCGGGATGTCTATGACCATCTCTCCAAATATTATGAAATATCCGAGTCCGCCCGCGACCTGGTGACCAGCCTGATGGAAATCCACCTTTCCATGCTGAGCAACCAGCTGGCGCAGTCCTCCAACCGCACCAATAAGATCATGCGCAGGCTGACCCTGATCACCACCATTTTTATGCCTCTGACCCTGATCGCCAGCATAGGCGGCATGTCTGAATTCACCATGATGGTTGGGCAGGAAAACTGGAAAATCGCTTACCTGGTGCTGCTGCTTGTGATGGTGGTCGTTGCCGTCATTAACTACATCCTGCTGCTCAGGATGGAGAAACAGTTGCCTAAGGAAGAGACGAATTAGCCCTGCTGAAGCTTAATCCTGGGTTTCAGAAACCGGCGCTTCTGACGCAGAACCAGAAGCAGGGGTGTTCACATCAGGAGCCGGACCGACCTTGGACGGCATCTGGGCAGTTCGCAGTGTTCGCATGGCGGCTTCCAGATCCAGCGGCGTGTTGATCAGGCGCAGGAGTTTTTCCCAAGTTTCTGCTTGTTCAATGCCATCCCACTCCTGGATGAAATCGGCGTAAGTGTCCTGCCTGATCGCAATTCGGGAGAGTTTAAACGCCTCCAACCCGGGTATCAGGCGTTTTAGCGGTCGGTCATTCCCAAAATAACCCCAGATTCGACCTCTTTCCTCTTCAATGAACTCAGGGATATATGCGATCCATACATCCAGGTCATGCAGTGTTCCCAACAAATCCTGCAGCTTGCGGGTCACTGAAATATAAGGTTTGATTTGCGGACCGTACAAATCCTCAAAAGCCTCCAGGGTGTAGCGCAGGCGTTTGGCACTGATGCGCATGGCGTGCAGTTCACTGGTATTTTGTGGGTCGTAGATGAAGGGGACGTGCGTCAATAAATCGTCCAGCCTGGTCTTTACTCCGCCGAAAGCCAGTTGATACAGTGCTGGTGAGTACAGATAAACCGAGTCGGCATTGGATAAAAGCGGAGCAGCCCATTTACCAATCCGTTCCAACAGCCGATCCTCGATCATCAGGTCCATGGCGGCATTGACGTGCGCTTGGGCTTCGTTACGTCGCTGGGATAATCTCAGATCCAAACGCCTGATGCCTGGTGAAAACCTGGGCGTGTTGAACTGCACAGCTGCTTCTTTGAGCACTTCCAGCTGCACATCCAGATCACGCGCTTCCCCCAGCGCCCGCGTTACCTTGCCAACCTCACGCGAGATGGTTTTGTACTCCTGTTTGGGGATACACTCCCCGAAAAGTACCAGTGCGCTGCGCATTCTGCGGGTTGCCACCCGCATCCTGTGGATGTATTCGATATCTTCAGCAGCGCGAACCCCGTCCACCTCAGCCGCTATCGCGGTCAGATGCTTATTGATGATTTGGGCCCCATACACGCAAGTCGCCTCAGAAAAGGCATTTGCCATTGCCACTCCTTCCGATTGAAGAACTTACCGCAGCCTTGCCGGGGTAGGCAACTGCGGGTTGTCTACTTGGGCTTTTTCCCTTTGATCAGGCGGTTGTGCAGTAATTCCAGAATATGCGCCTTCAAATCTTCAAAAATCGGTGTGACCTTCTGGTCTGCGTCCACCAGAACAAAATTGTATTCCTGTGCCACTTCGTCAAACTGCTTAATCAGAAGGCTCTGGTATGCCACAAAGCTATCGTACAGGTTGTCTGCCAGGTGCATATCCATGCCGGCTTCCCAGTAATTCAAACCGCGCCCATGGATCAGCCGCGTTACCAACATGGGCACGCTGGCTTTCAAATACAGGATCACATCAGGCTTCAAGGCAATCCCATACAATTGGCGGGACCAGGCTTTGTCAATCCCACGGATCGAATCCCGCACGACCAGGGAGTAGAAATACCGGTCGGAGAGCACAATAAAGCCAGCTTGCAGGGCTGGGATGATTTGATTTTCCAGCCTGTCCGCGAAATCAGCTAAGTAAAACAGGCTCATGGTGAGTGGTCCCAAGGTGTGACCGCTTTTGGCTTCGTCAAGACCGGTTTGGGTCAGGGTCGAGCGCGTCAGGCCGGTATCTGATACAGCGTAACCTTCATCTTCCAGCCAGCGGCGCAGCAGTTTGATCTGGGTGGAGCGACCGACGCCATCCGTGCCTTCCAACACGATCAGTTTGCCCGGAAGTTGTTGGATATCGCGATATGGAAAACCTGCCCCATAAAAATTCGGGCCTTTCATTGCTCGTCTCCTTTATTCTTGCCGGGTGCCAGGGGGTTTTTCATGATGATGGGCACCTTATTCGGGTTTGGCAAGCCCTCCCAACCTTGCAGGACTTTTTTAACCAGCGCACGCACCTTCTTTTGCTGATCTTTGACAGGTTGCGTGCCATCAATCATGGTCAGGCCAAACTCATCCACCATTTTGTCGTATTCGTTGAGGATGCGTCCCTGAAAGATTTTGAAGCTCTCATTGATGTTCTCAGAGAGATTCAAGTCCATGCCGGCTTCGTAATACTTGAGGCTGGTTCTCGCACCGGTGATGCGTTCTACAGCGATCTCGAGGGGTACGCGAAAATACAGTGCGACATCCGGCATAATGGCGAAGGAATACATGCCCCGCACCCACTCCGGATCCACACCTCGGGCAACGTCCCTGGCAAAGGCGGTAAAGACATAGCGGTCAGCCAAGACAATTACGCCCGCCTTCAGGAGGGGGTAAATACTGTTTTCCCACCGGTCCGCAAAGTCGGTGCAGTGCAGGATGCTGAACGTGGTTGGGGTGAAAGATTTTCCCTTCTTGGCAGCCTTCGTGGTGCTCTTAACCAGGGCGGAACTGTTCCATTCACTGAAATAAACGGAATATCCTTGGGATTGCAGCCACTTATACAACAGGTCAATCTGGGTGGACTTGCCCGATCCGTCAATGCCTTCGACGACGATCAACTTGCCTTTCGTGGTATTTGGTTTTAACACTGGGCTCTCTCCTTAAACGAAAGATTGCTTCTGACGCCCGGGAGCTTAAACAAGAAAGTCACTGGTGAGAAGCCATCCCCGCTTGGGCTCTAGAAACTAACTTCATTATAAAGGAATCATGCCATAATTGCGACTCATTTATTAGCGAAAACCCAAGAAAAATCGCCTTCTGCTGTTGATGATCGCCTGATTTTGTTCAAACGGAGCTAATGAACTGCCAAAACCCGGGAATCTTTCAGGCTTCTTCTGACCATTCATCGTCTGTGCCGTCCATCTCAATCAATTCTCCGGTCGCGATGAACAAAACCCGCTCGCAGATATTCGTGACGCGGTCTGCCGTGCGTTCGATGTTATGGATCACCCATAGAATTTGATTGGAATGATCAATCGAATCAGGATTGGCAATCATGGTTTGGACGATTTTGCGGTAAATCAGGTTGTAAAGATCATCCACCTGTTCATCCTCGGCTGGCAGGGAGCGGGCAAGGTCCACATCCTCTGCTATAAAAGCGCCCAAGGAGCGGTGCAGCATGGAAACTGCCAGGTCAGCCATGGCGGAGATTTCCCGGATGGGGATGAAGGTTTCGTCTTCAGCGATATGAATCACTACTTTGGCAATGCCCTTGGCATAATCCCCGATGCGCTCCAATTCGGTGATGACTTCCAACACAGCTGCCAGCAAGCGCAGGTCCCGTGCCATGGGCGACTGTGTGGCAAACAGGATCAGCACCCGGTTTTCAATTGCAAAGCGTTTATCGTTGATAAAACGGTCATTCCGTTCAACAGCCATTGCGGCCTGGACGTCCCGCTGTTTCAAAGCTTCCACGGAGTTCAAGATGGCCTGCTCGACCAGGCTGCCCAACAGCAGGGTTTCATCCTGAACGAGACGAATTTCGCGATCTAAAGTCAAACGGGGCATGTCATCCTCCTAAAGGTGCATGCGATATTACTACTCATTCTTCAAAACGTCCAGAGTCATTCTGCTACTCATTATCCCATATTTACGAAGACCCTCGCCAAGACTGGGGTCGCATCGTTGTGCGGCAACATTCATGGCTATTCCAACATACCTTCTCAGCCTGTGTGACTCAAATCAGACTCTGTATCCTAATACTATATCACAAAGCCAATAAAATCTCCGCGAGAGAAGTTTAATAATGCTTGAAATGGAGTAAACTCTTTGTTAAGGAATCGTTTTTAATTTGAAGCGATGGGTATGGTGAAGAAAAAACTGCTTCCCTGACCCTCTTCACTTTCAACCCATATATACCCGCCGTGGGCTTCAACCATGTGCTTGGAAATGGACAAACCCAGACCTGTGCCGCCGCCGGAACGCGCCCGGTCAGCCTTGTAAAACCGTTCAAAAATGCGGGGCTGATCCTTTTGCGCAATTCCGACCCCGTTATCGCGCACCATAAAAACCACCATGTTCTCGTGGATCCACGAACCCACCTGGATGTGACCGCCTGGGGGAGTAAATTTAATGGCATTGTGCAGCAGGTTGATGAACACTTGTGAGATGCGATCCGCGTCGGCAAATACTTGCGGCAAATTGGGAGGGCAGTCCATCGTCAGGGTCAGCCCGACCCGCTCCGCTTGCAGCGCCATGCGCTCGCAAGGTTTTGCCATCAATTCGCAGGGGCTGATGCGCTGGAACTCGAAATTTGTCCGGCCTGCCTCAATGCGGGAAAGTTCCAGCAGTTCATTAACCAGCAGGATCAGGTTATCCACCTCGGTATCCATGCGCACAATAAACCGCCGGGCTGCCGGCGGATCCTCCAACGCGCCGTCCAACAGGGTCTCACTCAGAGCTTTCAGGCTTGCCATGGGTGTGCGCAGCTCGTGGGAAACATTGGAGATGAAATCCCGCCGGATAATTTCCAGCCGGTGGATTTGGGTCAGGTCCTGGAAGAGCAGCATAGAGCGTCCGGGCAAGTCCATCCCCAGCGGGATGCCAATGACCTGCAGGAACTTGTGTTCCGCACCCATCTCAAGCGTGATGGTTTGAGGCTCTCCCTCCCGTGTCTTGGACCACAAATCCACCAAGGCGTGGTGCCGCATCACTTCTACCACGGAACGGTCCAGCGCCTTCTGCTGTGTAATGCGAAAAAGCCGTTCTGCCGCGGCGTTTAATAATTGGACATGTCCTTCAGAATCCGCAATCAAAACACCATCGGTCATCTGGCTGAGCACTGCCGAAAGCATGGCCCGTTCCTTCGAGAGCGCGTCAATTTGCACGCCGATGTGATTGGCGGTCTCCCGCATAGCCAGGCTCAATTCGCGCATTTCAGGCAATTCTCCCACCCGGTTGGAGACTTCCACCTCCTCAAATTTGCCTCCGCCCATCTGTTTGGCAGCCTGGGTGAGCCGGTTGAGAGTGTTGATACTTCGGTTGGTGTGAATCGTACTGGTGATCACTGCAGCCAGTATGGCTATCAGGCTGATCAGCAGAACTGCTGCGTAAGTCCAGGTAAAATCAGGCGGTAAACCTGTCTGCGCGGATTCCCGATAAGCCAGGTTCAGAGTCAATGGCAGGAAAACTGCCATCAGGATGATGTATCCTGCAAGCACCAGAACATAAGGCAGGATGATCCGCCAATGAATGTGCAGTTTCATGCTCAGCCTTCGAAGCGGTAACCTGCCCCTCGAACGGTGATAATACGTTGTGGTTTTTCAGGGTCCGGCTCGATTTTTTCGCGCAGCCAGCGGATGTGAACGTCCACCGTGCGGGAATCCCCCACAAATCCCCAGCCCCACACGCGTTCCAGGATCAACTCGCGTGTCAATACCCGTCCCTTATGCTGCCCCATGAACGTCAGCAATTCATATTCCTTAGGCTTACATGGGATCACCTGTCCGTTCAGCTTGACCTCCCGACGGGTCATGTCAATCACCAGGTTGCCAAAGGTCATCATCTTGGGTTGCTCAGCTTCTTGCGAAGCAGTTCCTACCTCTTCCCGGATCAAGCGCACGCGCCGCAGCAGTGCCTTGACCCTGGCGATCAGTTCGCGCATGCTGAAAGGTTTGGCAAGGTAATCATCCGCCCCCACTTCCAATCCGACCACCCGGTCAATCTCGTCATCCCTGGCAGTCAGCATGAGCACCGGGATGTTGGTTTCCTGCCGCAGGATCCGGCAGACCTCAAAACCGTCCAGACCGGGCAGCATCACATCCAGGATCACCAGGTCCGGTTTGGATGTACGTGCCAGATCAAGGGCGGTGTTGCCATCCCCAGCAAGTTCCACCGTATATCCTTCCTTCTTCAAGTTATACGCTAGGGTCTCCTGAAGCGAGATTTCATCATCCACCACCAAAATTTTTTCAGACATACTTCCTCCGCGTCTCCAGATTTGCTTGAACCCCCTGGATGGGTCATTGCCACCTTGCTGCCCCCTTCCATTTGGTCGGGTTTGTTAACAATTGTAATCCAACTTGCCCAGTGGCATGAATTACCTTTTGTACAAGGCTAAATCATCCCTGATCAGAGTCAAATGCAACTGCTACGGGGTACTGAATCTCAAGGCACATCTGGTAAAATGGTTTGAATAAACATTGAAAGGTGCGTATGGCAAAATCGATTTCAAGCGCGAGGCGGGACTTCCCTATTCTATCCAGCCAGGTCAATGATCACCCCCTGGTATACCTGGACAATGCCGCTACGACGCAAAAACCCCAAAGTGTTCTGGACGCGCTGAACACCTACTATACTACCTACAACAGCAATGTTCACCGGGGCAACTATACCCTGGCAGTCCGGGCAACCGATGCTTTTGAATCTGCCAGGACCAAGGTCGCCAGGTATCTCAATGCCGGGCAGGACTACGAGATCATTTTCACCCGCGGCACCACCGAATCCATCAACCTGGTGGCATATTCCTTTGGAGATGCCTTCGTTCATGCGGGCGATGAGATCCTTGTCTCGCAGTTGGAGCATCACAGTAACTACGTGCCGTGGTTCCAGCTTTGCCAGCGCAAGGGCGCTCATTTTCGCGTGGTTCCCTTCAACGAAAAGGGTGAGTTGGATCTGGAAGTCTTCCAGAGCCTGCTTACGGAGAGAACCCGCCTGGTAGCGCTGAACCAGATATCCAATTCCCTCGGAACAGTGAACCCGCTCGAAAAGATCATCCCTATGGCGCATGCAGCCGGTGTACCCGTTCTGGTGGACGCAGCCCAATCGGTACAGCATCTCGCCGCGCACGATGTGCAGGCATTGGATGCAGACTTTTACGCCTTCTCAGGGCATAAGATGTACGGTCCCATGGGTATCGGGGTGTTATATGGCAAGGAAAAATGGCTGGAGCAAATGCCGCCTTTCCTCTCTGGCGGGGAGATGATTGACCAGGTGACCAGCACCCGCGTGACCTTCAACAAGCTGCCCTTTAAGTTCGAAGCAGGTACCCCCCACGTTGCCGGATCAATCGGTCTGGCTGCCGCTATTGACTACCTGGAGCAGTTCGACCAGCAGGAATTGCAGGCGTATGAAGAGGATTTGCTGGCTTATGGCGTTCAACAGCTGCGCAGCATCCCAGGGCTGACCCTGTACGGCAATCCCAGCCATCGTTCGTGCATTTTGCCATTCAACCTGCAGGGCATCCAGCATTACGATATGGGTATCCTGCTGGACACCATGGGCATCGCCGTCCGCACCGGGCAGCACTGCACCCAACCAATCATGGACGCGCTGCATATCCCTGGCACGGTGCGTGCGTCCCTGGCGCTTTACAACACCCGCGATGAGATTGACGCCCTGGTGAAGGGAATTCTACGGGTACAAAAGTTGTTAAAAAGGTGAGCCATGAAGACCATCAATGAAATTGAGGATCAGCTGAGCGCTGATTTCAACCTCCTGGAAACCTGGGAGGAAAAGTACGACTACCTGATTGAACTCGGTCAGGACCTGCCAGAAATGGACGAGGCACTCAAAACAGATGCCAATCTAGTTAAAGGCTGCCAATCCAGCGTCTGGTTTGCCATCAACTGTAAAGATGAACGCCTGTACTTCGAAGCTGACAGTGACTCACTGATTGTCAAGGGACTGGTTTCCATCCTGCACCAGATGCTTTCCGGGCAGTCCGCACGGGATTACCAAGACCTCGACCTGACTTTCTTTGATAACCTGGGCTTCTGGAGGCATCTTTCCTCGCAGCGCAGCAACGGTCTGACTTCCATGATCGGGCAACTTAAGCAGGCAGCCGAAGCCTGTGCCGGTTCCCCAAAAGACCAGAATTCCACCGAAATCCTGCCGGATATTGTATGAGCCCGCTCAGTTACCGCATGCTCAATATCGCTTCCACGCCTGCCGGTCTGCTCGGTCTGGAAGAACTCTTTGCGGACCTGTATGCCCAGGGCGCCAAGCCGGAAGATGAAAACCTGACCGATCGGTTGATTGCTGGCGTGCGCCAGAACAACTACGTTCCCAAGCCTGCCGAAAAGGACTACGGTGATGTACTGCGCATGGAATACACCCGCTTTTTCCGCCAAAAGCAAAAGGGCAAGGCGGTGGTGGCGCGGAATTACGGCTCCTGGCGGGGCTACCCGCGCGAACAGATACCCTGGTTTCCCACCATCTCGACTGAACTTTGCACCAACTGTGGCGCCTGTCTGGAATTGTGTGCACGCGATGTATACGAGCGCGATGATAATGGGCGGGTCTGGGTGGGAGAGCCGTTCCTTTGCATGGTAGGCTGCTGTTTCTGCAAAAGCGTGTGCGAGCCCAAAGCTCTGCTCTTCCCCGGGCAGGAAATGCTTAAGAATTACCGGGAAAAGATGTAAATCCCTTTTAGTTCTATAAAGAGTTTCTTAGTAGAATTGCTGTTCCAGATGGCCCATTCTGGAAGTTACGTTTCCTGTTTACCTTTTTCCTTGCGGTAATCTGTTTCCTTAAGTACAATAACAGCCTATGAAAAAAACAGAAAAACCTCAAATCCTGCTGACAAACGACGACAGCATTTCATCCCCCGGTTTATGGGCAGCCGCCGAAGCTCTTTCAGCGCTCGGTTTTGTGCACGTGGTTGCCCCGCGTGTCCAACAAACCTCAATGGGACGTGCCCTTCCGCGCGAATCCGATGGAATTATTAAAGCTCAAACCATGACGGTGAATGGCAAGGAATGGCAGGTCTATAGCGTGGGCGGTTCCCCGGCTCAGGCATTCCTACATGGCCTTTACGAGGTTCTGGGTTTCACACCGGACCTGGTGGTTTCCGGTATCAATTATGGTGAGAACATCGGTTCTGGCGTTACCATCAGCGGCACGGTTGGTGCAGCCCTTGAAGCCGCCACGCTCGGCATACCTGCCCTGGCAGTCTCCCTGGAAACACCCCCAAGCCAGCATTATTCTCTTTCACCCGAAGTGGACTTTTCGGTGGCGGCTTACTTCACCCGGTACTTTGCAGAGAAGGTATTGAAAACCGCCCTGCCTTTTGATGTGGGGGTGCTCAAGGTGGATGTTCCCAACTCCGCCACCCCGAAGACCCCCTGGGTCATCACCCGCCAATCGCGCGAACGGTACTATTACCCTGTTCCGATGGACCCTCAAGTAACTGAAGGGTCACGCAATATGCAGTATGAAGTCAGGCTGGACCAAGGCAACCCGGAGCCGGATAGCGATCTGCACGCGGTGATGATCGATCGCGTCGTTTCCGTCACACCATTAAGCTTCGATTTGACCGCACGGGTGAATTTCGATGATCTGGCAAAACTTTTGCGCGCCTGACGCAGGGTTTCCTATTTCGCGCTAGTCTGGAGTACATAGCGCCCTGTAAAGGGTGCGAAGCCTTCCATTGGGAATGAGTGACCTACAACACTCCTTTTCCTATGGACTTTTGGTGCTGTAACCGGCTGCTGTTGGACAGGTCCCATTTTGTCCGATTATGTTAAAATGAACCCGCGCCCCTAAATCTTCGATTATCTGCTAGCTATCCCGGAGGCACCCATGGCAAAGATTCTCACCCCGACCGCTCGTATCACCCAGGCACGACGCTTGATCCAGACCGCGCGGGACATCCCGGTACCAGACTCCGCCGGCTGGGAGTATTTCAGCTATGTTGCCCAGGTGAAAGAGCAGCTGCGCAAAGCCTTTGAACTGATCAAGCTGATCTCTTACTCTCCCAGCACTCCCGAAGACGTCAAAGCCGAGGCCAAAGCAGTCCTGGAAGAGATCAGCGCGGCCGAGATGGAGATTCTGAAATCCTCCAGGAGCGCTTGAAAGCCGGGCTGGATGCCTAAAAGTTAAAGCTGCAGGCTTAAGATGGGATGTTGGTCATCCTGATTGATTTGCAGGAACCCCGCTTCTTCAAACATCTTTCGGGTGCCGCGGTACTGTAATTCTGGATGGTCTTTCCTTTCAACTGGCAGACCCAACACCCTGGCATAGCCTCCCTGCCTGAATCCTGCCACGGCGGCTCGCAGCAATTGCCGCGCCACACCTTGATGGCGGTAGTCAGGGTAAATGACAAAGCAAATCACCACGCCGGTCCGGTCGTCAAAACCCTCCAATTCTTTGAGGTGGGAAAGCCGCCCGTAGGCATTCAGGTTGTTGGCGTTGCACCAGCCAACACACTGTTCGCCGGCATAAGCCAGGTAACCCTTCATGCTCCCCCGGCTGATGGATTCCATCGCCCGCGCGCGATTTTGCTCCGGCAGGCGGTTTCGCCATTCCCGGTCGGTGCAAGTTAAATGATAGAACTGGCAGTAACAGCCCTTCCAGTTCGGTTGGTGGCTGAAATCCAAGTTGTCGAAGTAATCGGTAAAATCCTTGGCAGAATCTTGGGAAAGCGGACGTATGGTCAGGTTCATCATGAGCCTCGATTTCTCAGCAATACTGCCCGGGAGATCTTGTTCGCGAGGGGGCATCACCTAATTTTATCCCGGAAAAGGGAAACCTTTCTGCTTTAAATCCGTCCGGAACAAGGGCTTACTTGAAGGCGTACAGGCTTTCATTCCCCAGATGAATTCTGTCTGTCAATTGGCGTGACCTGCCCAGATGAAAACATCCTGCGATTGGCTGGGCAGCGGTAGGAGCATTGTATTCTCCACTCTGTGAGATGCCAGTTAAGTGCAAAACAGGCCCTTGACAGCACTATACCGTACGGTATAATAGTTGTATGAATAACCGCGCCATCATCCTTGAAACAGCCCTGCAGTTTTTCGCGGCGCTTGGCTACGAAGCCACCGGCACGCAAGAAATCTGCGATGCTTCCGGCATCACCAAGCCGACGCTCTATCATTACTTCAGGAGCAAGCAGGGGCTGATTGAGACCATCCTATCTGAAAACTTTCACCCTTTTTTACTGCATTTGACGGATGCCTGCGAATATCACCATGATCTGACTCTGAACCTGGAGAAAATAATGCGCGCTTATTTCAGCTTTGCCAGCCTGAACCCCACTTTTTACCGTCTGCAGTTCTCGCTACAGTTCGCTCCGGTCAAGAGTGAATCTTACCAGGTGGTTTCTCCCTGGGTAAAGAGCCAACGCGATCTGGTACAGGAGCTGTTCAGGAAAGCGGAGCATGATCACGGGAACATGCGGGGCAGGTCGGAAGCCTATACCACCACACTGTTGGGAATGATCAACACGTATATCATCCAGGCACTGGATCACAAGCAAGAACTCTCGGACGAACTGCTCTACCAGGCCAGGCACCAGTTCATGCACGGGATTTTCTCGTAATCAGGTTGTAAACAAGATATTTTTTTAACTAAGGCACTATACCGATAGGTATAGTGAAAGGAGACAAAATGACAAACTGGACAAATAACACAAATTTCTATCACATCTACCCGCTGGGTGCTTGCGGGGCACCACGGCAAAATACCTTTCAGGATGATCCCTGCCCGCGCATCCGCTCCATCCAGGGATGGCTGGACCATATTCAATCCCTGGGCGCCAACGCTCTCTACTTCGGACCGGTGTTTGAATCCTCCACGCATGGCTACGATACCGCAAATTATTACGAGGTTGACCGCCGGCTTGGCACGCGGAGGGACCTGGCGGCACTCAGCCAGGATGTCCATCAACGCGGGATGCATCTAGTGTTGGATGGCGTGTTCAATCACGTCGGGCGGGATTTTTGGGCTTTTAAGGACCTGCTTGCCAGATGTGAGTCATCCCCCTACCAGGAGTGGTTTGCCGACCTGCGCTTTGACGCCCACAGTCCGTACGGGGATCCCTTTATCTATGAAGCCTGGAACGGACATTTCAGTCTGGTCAAGCTTAACTTGGCAAACCCGGCAGTTTTGGAGCACCTGTTTGGAGCAGTGCGCATGTGGGTGGAAGAGTTCCAGATTGACGGCATCCGACTGGACGCGGCAGACGCGCTCAGTTTTGACTTCATGCAGAGTTTGCGGAGCTTTTGCGACCAGCTCAAGCCGGACTTGTGGCTGATGGGTGAGGTGATCCACGGGGATTACCGCCGCTGGGCGAACCCGCTTATGCTGCATTCCACCACCAATTACGAGCTTTACAAAGGTTTATACTCCGCTCATAACGACCATAATTACTTTGAACTGGCTTACAGCCTCAACCGGGAATTTGGTCCCGGGGGGCTATACCGCGACTTGAACCTGTACAACTTCGTGGATAATCACGACGTCTCGCGCATTGCAAGTCAGCTCAAAGACCTGACCGATCTCTACCCGCTGCATATCCTGCTTTTCACGGTCCCGGGGATTCCATCGCTTTATTATGGCAGCGAGTTTGGCTTACCCGGCGCCAAGACCCAAAACGACTGGCTGTTGCGCCCATATTTCGATCTGCCGGTTCTGCTCAACACCAGCCCACAGCCTGAACTCCGCCGCTGGATCGCCCGGCTGGCAGCGCTTCGAACGGAAACCCCCGCGTTGCAGAACGGCACTTATGAACAAAAGCTGGTCGC